>JAISBV010000046.1 GCA_031266025.1 Eubacteriales Family XIII. Incertae Sedis bacterium | reverse complement strand
CGGAACTATTATAATCGCCTTACTCTTCCCCATACCGCCCGTGCCGCCGCTTCCGCCCGACATCTTCGCCTCGATTTTGTCCAGTTCCTCCGCCGGCCAATACTCAAAACCCGGCTTGACATAGGTCTCCTTCGTCTTCATATTCACTTTTGTCACCATTGCAGCCTGTCGGCTGCCACAAATAAACAGATAAAACGGTTGCCCTGCCAAGGTTATCAATGGTGACAGGGGGTGGAGGGGGAATATCCCCCTCCCGTTCAGGGGGTGCTCAGGCTGCGGCAGCAGCCGCCGAAGGGGGCGATGAGCCCCATAGCGGAAGTATGGAACGAAGTTCCATACTTCCTCCGTATTATTCCGCGCGTTGCAATGCCGCGTCTTTGAAAATAATATCCCACTCTGTCGGCGTATCTCCGATATCTGCGGATATATATCCCAAAAGCCGCAGCGCCTCATTGTCCGTCAGTGCGCAATTGAAAAACAAGTTGTAGAATTCTTTTGTCTTCTGCAACATATCATAGTCATAAACGCTCGGCCAAAGGAGATTGCCAAGCCAGATAAGACCGATTGTCTGCGGGAAGAGCGACGGGGATCCGATCCAACTGTGATACAGCGCGGGCGCCACCGCGTAGTCGCCTCGGTCTATGGCCGAAACAGGCGACCATATTTGATGTGCTTCTCCTTCTCCGCTCAGGATGCTGTGAAAGACAGCATGATCATTGAATACAACGCAGTCGATGTTCCGGTTTGTGAGCTCGTTTACGTCTATAGTCTCATCGCTTTCCGCCGGAATTCCGCCCAAATAAGCTATGGCGGCGTTTTGTATGGGGGAATTCCCTCTCAATCCCAGATTGTTTCCCGCGTAAAGAACGACAGACGCTGTTTTGACGTTCTTGCGCCGTTCATCAATATCCGCGTAAAGTTCTTCGATATAGGCGGCAAGCAGTTCTGCGCGTCCGGCGCAATCCAAAATTTCGCCCAATACGCGGTAGGCTTGCGGCAATTCGGCGAAGGCTACGTTGATAAACAATGTGGATGTATCCGTATTCGACTGCAGATAGTCAAGGCTGAACTGCAGATCCTCTTTGTAATTACCGACGTCAATGACGATATCCGCGCCGACGTCAACGATTTTTGCCGTATTGATATCCCGTTTGCTTTCCGAATACATTTCGCCTGTTTTGGGAAGTTCGGCAAGTCTGCCCATACCGCCGCGAGCGTACGCATAGCTTTCGTTTTGATCAAAATCGGAAACCGCCGCCAATTTTTCCGGGCAGAGCGAACACAGCAGTATCTGCGCGAAGCGGCCGGACGGAATAACGCGCGCGATATTTTTCGGAAGCGAGATTGTTCGATCAAGCGAATCGACGTGTGTTTTCAATTGTTCCCCGCCCTGACTTATACCAAAGTTTTCGAAGCTTCTCACGTTTTGATCCGCAGCGCCTGTATTCTGCGCCGCCGCGCCCAAAATCAACGCGCCCGCAACACTGCCCGTCGCGGCCTTGATGAACGTCCTTCTGGAAAGCTTCAATTCTTCATTCCTTTTTTTGTTTGACATTGTGTCTCCTTCCTTGTACGATTGCACTGTCTTCCGAATGAGCGACGGAGTTGATTGCGCGTCTATACAATGGCTTTCGCGGAATCCCTTGCTTTGTATTTTTCCGCGATCACTCCGACAAGCATGCCTATCTCGTACATCAGATACATGGGGCCGGCTACGCTAAGCTGCGAAACGACGTCCGGCGGCGTAATGATCGCACCTATAATAAAACAAACAAGCAGAATGTATTTTCGGGCTTTTTTCAGCCGCTCAAGCGGGATAATTCGAAAACCGACGAGGAAGTAAACAATCAAGGGCGTTTCGAATATCAAGCCGAACGGAACGAGTATTTTGCATAAAAAGTTCACATAATCGCCTATGGTGAGCATGGCTTCCAAATCTACCGAGGCGGTACTCAGGAAGAAACGCAATGCAAACGGGAAAATAATAAAATAACAGAAGCACACGCCGCCGCCAAACAGTAAAACGGCAATGGGAATACAGAGCATCAATTGCCTTTTTTCTTTGGGAAACAGAGCCGGGCCGACGAAACGCCAAATCAAGAAAACGATAATGGGCGATGTCGCGATAATGCCGGCTATAATCCCCACCTTCATCTCGGTCGTGAAGGATTCCGTAACCGATGTGTAGATAATCGGAACGTTCAATCCGTCGAGCGGATTCGTGAAAAGCTCCATTAATTGAGCCCTGAAAAAGCCGTAACAGACCGCAGAGCCGGAAACGACGACAGTCAGACAGCCTATAATTGTATAGCGCAATTCTTTCAGATGAGCTCCGACTGATATCTCTTTTTCTCGGTTTTTCGGTTCGTTTCGATTGAGCTTTTTGATCATGTAATTCCGAACCGCTTTGATATATTTTGCCATGATTGTATTTCTCAAATCACTGACAAACCGCTTCATGTATCGTTATTTCTCCTGTGTCCGTATGATAAAACGTCCGGTTTTCAATCCATGGAAGACTTATCCGACTCGTCCGGTTTTATGGGGTCGACCGCGTCGGCGTCCTTTACTTCCTTTTTAAATTCCCTGATGGTTTTTCCCAAAGCGCTGCCGACCCCGGCCAACTTGCCACCTCCGAAAATAACCAGAACAATGATAAGAATAACCAGCAGTTCCGTCCAACCGATTCTCATAAAGCACCTCCTTGTTAAACTTGATTTTTCTTTGCTCGTTTGTCCGCAAGCAATTCCTTCTTTAATGCGGACGCTTCCGAAATAACTTCTTCCATCTCATCTTTTAAGGAAAGATCGGCCGCCGTATCTTTTATTTCCCTTGTTACGTCGTCTATGTCTTCGGGTATATCAAGCTCGCTTTTCATCTCCTCGATGTATTTTTTGAAAGTACGGAGTCCTTTTATAAACGCCTTGATAAGCGGTCTCACGTTATTCGGGCCTATTACTATGGCTGCAATCAATAAGATCAAAAGAAGTTCGGAAGAACCGACGCCCAACATCGTCTTATACCTCATCCTTCCCGACCGCATTTTTGTTGCCGCAGTAATAGCAGAAGTAACCGCCGTTTACGGGCCGCACGGCCTTTTGGCACTCGGGACAATATTTAAATTCTATATTCACGGGTATTTTTTGCAGGTACAGGGTACTCATCTCCAAAAGGCTCCATCCTTCAATGCTTCTTTCCGGGCAGCATTGTTCGCACAGTCCGCACCGGGTACAGCGCCAAGGAATGTGAACAAGCTGCGACCGACTGCCTGTTTCGACTAAGGTCATGGCTCGGTTGGGGCATTTTGAAGCGCACAGACCGCAACCCCAACAGTTATTGCGAATAACGGGCGTAAGCCAACTGCATCCGATGTTCTCATTTTGCAATGAAAGCAATTTTTTTATGAGCTGTTTTCTGAAAAACAATGTATCCGACTCGTTTGATACAGTGTCGAAAAAGATTTGCCCTGCCGTAAGCACCCCTTTCCTTTTCAAATTGCCAATCATTGCTCTGCGCGACAATATTCGCGCATCCGCATCGGCTTCCGAAAAAAGAAAATGCTCCCGATAAAAAGCATTTCCCATCGTTTCTCTGATTTTATGAAACAGCGCCGTTACGCGCTCACAATGTTCACAATGTTCGCAGAGCGATAATGAAACGACTGCGACTTTGTTTAAAACAAGCGCGACGTATAACTCCCACGGCAGAGACGCCAAGCAATAAATGTTGATATCGCCGCGTCCGTTTCTCTTTCGACATGATATGTATATTTTGCCCTTACCGGTTTCCGTGTGACGAATTACTTGTTGCAGCAGGGAAGCGGACGGCGTGATTGCCTGCACCGGACACGCCGATACGCAAAAATTGCAATTCGTGCATCTGTCAAAACGATAATCGGATTCCGAAAATACGTTCTCGTTACAGTTGCTTCTGCAAATCACGCAGGGCACTTTTGGGCGCACTGCATTTATGCAACAACCCGATAAAAGAACGGGGTGATCCTTAAGCGCTCTGTCGGTTATTTTTTTTGCCAAGAATGAAGCGAGCATTTCGGTTCAAGCCTGTATAGGGATTTGTTGTAAACAGATATACATATTCTGTTGTTTTAAAAAGCCTAAGGTCGAGTGATGTTCTTGGCAGAACACAAATCTTTTCTTAAATGGTAACACTTGTTTCCTTCAATGTCAAGTTGTTTTTTTCTTTTCCGTGTCAATTGCGTGTCAATAATTTCGATTGCGATTCGGCGCGATTTGCAGTATAATCAATTGCGCGGCCATCGACCGCGTTTGATAAAATGCCGGTTTCGAATCGAGGGCAATGAAGCAAATGATATATATCGAACCGAAATCAACGGACGCGGCCTTTCATTTTTCGGTCGAAGAGTACTGCACGAAGCGTTTTGACGGCGCCGAGCCGATTTGGATGCTGTGGCGTACGGAGCGGTGCGCCATGCTCGGCAGGAATCAAATAGCCGACGTCGAAATAGACATGGGCGAAGCGGAAAGGCTCGGTGTTCAAACGGTGCGGCGGCTCAGCGGAGGCGGTACTATATTCACGGATATGGGCGTCTTGCTTTTCACCGTAATTTTGCCGTTCGGGCAAGGCGACGACGCGACGCGTCTTTTGCTCGAAAACGCGGCGGAACCTGTAGTTCGCGCCTTGCGTGAAAAAGGCGCAAATGCCGAAATACAAGGCAGGAACGATATATTGGTGGACGGAAAAAAAGTATCGGGCATGGCGCAGTACATTTTGAACGGAAAGCTGTGCAGCCACGGTTCGCTTTTGGTCAACGCCGATTTGGACTCGCTCGCAAACGTGCTGCGCGTCGATCCGGAAAAATTCAAGACGAAGGCGCTTCGCTCCGTGAAGGCGCGCGTCGCCAACATATCGGAATACACAGAAACGCCGTGCGACGCGAACACGTTTTTGAATGATTTGAGACAAAGCCTGCTGTCCTCTTCCGCAGCGCGGGAATATATTTTGACGGAGCGCGATACAGAACAAATTAATGCAATTCGCGCAGCGAAATACGCAAACCCGGAATGGACGTTCGGCAAGTCGCCGAAATTTTCGTTCGGAAACGCGAGACGATTTGCCGGCGGAAAGGTCGAAATTTCCCTTGAAACCGAGAAAAATACGATAGTGCGTTGCGGAATAAGCGGCGATTTTCTGGCGTTGCGTCCCATAAGGGAGTTGGAAGCGCTCATTGAGGGCGCCGCGTACAGGCCGGACGCCGTAAAACGGCGTATTGCGGACACGAACATGCGCATGTATATAGGCAGTGTTACGGACGAGGAATTCATTTCGTGCATGTTCGGTAACTACTCAAACCCCACGCCATTTCCGCCCGGCTCGGAACCTGCCGCCGGTTATTGTCCTCCTCACGTAGCTTCGAGTACGCTCCGGGGGGCAAAACCGCCGGCAGAACCCGATCTGAACGAAAACTGACGCGGCGTTTGAATAGTCTTGATTTCAAAAGAGGCGGTAAAATGCAAAAGAAGCCGGATTGGCTGCGAAAGAAACTCATAATCGATCCCAATCAAGACGCGGTTTTCGACATACTCAGGCAATTGGATTTGAACACCGTCTGCCGCGAGGCCAACTGTCCGAACAGTCTCGAATGCCATGCCGCCAAAACAGCCACATTCATGATATTGGGTACAAAATGCACGCGCAACTGTACGTTTTGCAACGTCGCTTACGGTTCGCCCGACACGCCGGATCCGCTCGAACCGGAACACGTGGCCGATGCCGTGTCTCGTCTCGGCCTGCGTTACGCGGTCGTTACATCTGTAACGAGAGACGACATTCCGGACGGAGGCGCGCGTCGTTTTGCCGAAACGATAAAGGCTATCCGCAGACGTGAGCCAAAGACGGCCATAGAGGTGCTGATCCCGGATTTTCGCGGTAACGACGCCGCGCTTTCGGTCGTCGCGGATGCGGCGCCGGACGTAATAAGCCATAACATGGAGACGGTAAAGGCGCTGTACCCCGAAGTAAGGCCGCAGGCGGATTACGGGCGTTCGTTGGATTTGATCAGAAAGATCAGATGCATGAATCCGAATATAAAGAGCAAAAGCGGCATAATGCTCGGTTTGGGCGAAACCAAAGAACAGGTGCTCGAAGCGCTCGGCGATCTTATCGGCGCCGGATGCGCGTTCTTGACCGTGGGGCAATATTTGGCGCCGTCGCCCGCGCATCACGCGGTTTGCGAATACATCCGCCCCGAAGTTTTTGAGGAGTACAAATTGATAGCTGACAAGTTGGGTTTTGAATTTACGGCGTCGGCGCCTTTTGTCAGGAGTTCGTACCGCGCCGGAGAAGCGATGGGATTCTTAGAAAAGGAGTAAACGCCATGGCGGGGGGCAATCGGGCCGAAACGCATGCTTACAAGAGAATAGCGAGCGATATGGCGGCGGGAAACCTTGTTTCTCCGCTGCTTTTGTTCGGAAAGGAACAGTTCCTTGTACATTGGGCCGAGAAGGCCGTGATCGACAAATATGTGGATATTTCGCTGCAAGCCGTCGACCTCGCAAAACTTGACGGAACGGTGATTGACGTCGACGCCGTTGTACGGCACTGTGAAACGCTGCCGTTCGGCGCCGAAAAAAGGGTAGTGGTCGTGGAGGACTTGCCCTGCGTCGCGGGCGACGGCGCGAAGGTTTCGGCGCGTTTCGACGAAGACGCCTTTCTTGAGTACATAGGAAAGCTGTCCGACGCCTGTATGCTCATATTGACCGCCACAGGCGCGGATAAGCGCAAGAAGCTGTACAAGGCCATAGCGAAAAACGGCGGCGCTTATGAGTTTACGAGCCTTGATCCGCCGCTTTTGCGTTCATTTACCGAAAAGAGATTCAGGGACGCGGGAAAACGCGTATCAGCGTCCGTGATCCGTCAATTCACTGAAATGACGGGCTATTTCGACAGGGATTCCGAATACACGCTGTATGATATGGAAAACGATCTGAAAAAGCTTATTGCATACTGCGAAGGTGAGGAAGTCTTTTTGTCGGACGTTAACGCCGTCATGGCTGCCGGCCCCGATTTGAACGCTTTCGCGCTCGCGGACGCGGTGAGCTGCGGACGGCGCGACAAAGCCTTCGACTTGCTATCCGGCATGCTTGCGTCGGGAGAGAGCGTATACAGACTCTTGGCTCTGCTGATTTCGCAGTTTGAGCTGCTGCTTTCCGTGCGGGAAATGATGGACAGGAGTTTTACAAAAGCTCGTATGCAGAGTGAGCTCGGCGTCCATGAATACAGGCTGAGGATGGCGACGGAAGTCGCCGCGCGTTTCGATACGGGCACGCTTAGGGAGATCATGAGACTTGCCTGTGAAACAGACAAGCATATCAAGACGGGACTGTTTCACGACGCCTTGGCGCTCGAGTTGTTCGTGAACGCCGCAACCGGCCTTTGATATGTACCGCGCCGCCGCAACGGCGGCTTTTTTTGTATGTTAAATTCAAAAAATTCAAAAAATGTACACGAAGTCTGAAAACTCGAAAACATTGGAAAATACATGTTTGTGCGATTTTCCCATTGCATTTTTTATTTTGGTTTGTTATACTTATATATAAGTGTTGTTTGGTAATATTTTTTTTGCGGAGGAGATTAAATTATGTGTGAGAACTGCTGCAAAGGGGGCGCCGCGGCTGACTTTACCGCGTTGGCTCCCGTGCTTGAAAAGTACGGTGGCGTAAAGGGCAGCCTTATAACCATCCTACAAAAGACGCAGGATATCTACGGGTACCTGTCATTGGACGCCATAAATTATATCGCGGCGAATATTGGGGTTAAACCCGCGAAAATATACGGCGTTGCTACTTTCTATACACAATTCAGACTGAAGCCTATAGGCAAGAATTTGATTATGCTTTGCAAGGGAACAGCATGTCATGTGAACGGCGCGGATCTGATAGAGGAAGCCGTCACGGAGTTTTTGGGCATAAGTGACGGCGAGACGACGTCAGACGGTCTGTTCACATTGAATAACGTGGCCTGTCTCGGTTGCTGCTCTCTCGCTCCCGTCATGATGGTAAAGGGCGCGGACGGCGAGGAAACCTTCGGCAATTTGACCAAGGACAGCGTGAGGGCCGTTCTCAAGGAGATCGGCGACAGGGAAAAGGGGGTCGCGGTATGAAGGTTGTGGTCGGACAGGGCAGCTGCGGCGTAGCCACGGGAGCGAAAAAGACTTCTGCGGAGTTTGAGAAACATATTGCGGCGGCGGGACTCGATATACCGGTCGAGAAGACCGGCTGCGTCGGGAATTGTTATTTGGAACCTATTGTGGATATCTACGGCGACGGGGATGTGCTTGCGGCGCGCTATGTGCGCGTACAGCCCGCTAAGGTCGAGGAGATAGTCGAAAAACACTTGAAAGGCGGCAGTATCGTCGAAGAATTGGTCATATCCGAAACCGACGAAAAATTCCTTTCGAGTCAGAAGCGCATAGTGCTGCGCAACGCGGGCGTTATAAATCCCGAGAGCATCGATGCTTATATAGCCGTCGGCGGGTACAAAGCCATAGAGAAAGCGCTCAAGGATATGTCGCCGGAAGAAGTTATAGAAGAAGTTAAAATATCCGGACTCAGGGGACGCGGCGGCGCGGGTTTCCCGACGTGGTTCAAGTGGGACGCCGCGAAGAAAAATCGCGGAGCGAACAAATACATGGTCTGCAACGCCGACGAGGGCGATCCGGGTGCGTTCATGGATCGCTCCGTGCTTGAGGGCGATCCCCATTCCTTGCTCGAAGGCATGACTATAGGCGGATTTGCCATGGGAGCGAACGAGGGCGTTATCTATGTGCGCGCGGAGTATCCGCTTGCCATACTCAGGCTTGAAATGGCCATAGAGCAGTCGAGGGGAAAAGGTTTTCTTGGCAAGAATCTGTTCGGTACGGGTTTTGACTTCGATATCAGGATCAAGGCGGGCGCGGGCGCGTTCGTATGCGGTGAGGAAACCGCTCTGATAGCGTCGCTTGAGGGAGAAAGAGGCATGCCGCGGCTCAAGCCGCCGTTCCCGGCGGAAAAGGGCTTCTGGCAGCAGCCGACTAACATCAATAACGTCGAAACATTCGCGAATGTTCCTTGGATCATCGCGAACGGCGGCGCCGCGTTCGGCGCGGTCGGCACGGACAAGAGCAAGGGAACCAAAGTTTTCGCTCTCGCCGGAAAGATCAAGAAGGGCGGTCTCGTGGAGGTTCCGATGGGGCTTCCGCTCAAGGACGTTATCTACGGTATAGGAGACGGAATCAAGAACGACAAAGCCTTCAAAGCCGTTCAGATGGGCGGCCCGTCGGGCGGCTGCATTCCCGCTTCTCTGATTGATACGCCCGTGGATTATGAGAATATCACGAAAACGGGCGCTATAGTGGGTTCGGGCGGTATGATCGTCATGGATGAGACCACGTGTATGGTCGATATGGCGAGATATTTCCTCGATTTCACGCGCAAGGAGTCGTGCGGCAAATGCAATTATTGTCGCGTCGGTACGAAGCGCATGCTCGAAATACTTGAGAGAATAACGCGCGGCGAGGGGCGTGACGGCGACATAGAACTGCTCACAGAGCTTGCGGAAAAGATCAAGGACGGTTCCATGTGCGGTCTCGGTCAGACCGCGCCGAATCCGGTACTGACGACTATCAGGTATTTCCGCAACGAATACGAGGATCATATATACAACAAAAAATGTACGGCTCACTCCTGCAAAGCCCTGCTTACGTTCGAGATAACGGATAAATGCACGGGCTGTACTCTGTGTTCGAGAAAATGCCCCGCAATGGCCATATCGGGCGAGAGAAAGCAGAAACACGTTATAGACTTGGATAAGTGCATACGCTGTGGGAAATGTGAGGAATCCTGCAATTTCGGCGCTATCCTTCGCGATTAGGGTGAGGTGATACAGGATGAAAAATTTCAGATTGAATATAGACGGGAAAGAGGTTTTGGGGCTTCCCGGTCAAACCATTCTTGAGGTCGCGAATGAAAACGACATATTCATTCCGACGCTCTGCTTTGATGAAAGAACCGAAATCTACGGCGCTTGCGGGCTTTGCGTTGTGGAGGTCGACGGCAATCCCAAGTTGGTCAAGGCCTGCGCAACGAGCATCGCGCCGGGCATGATTGTCCGTACGAATACGGCGCGCGTCTTTGAATCGAGAAAGACGAATTTGGAACTGCTTTTATCAAACCACGTCGGTGATTGCCGTCCGCCCTGCGTGCTTTCGTGCCCCGGCAATACGGACTGTCAGGGCTATGTGGGTCTGATCGCGAACGGACGTTTCGAGGAAGCAATAGAGCTCATCAAGGAAAAGATTCCGTTGCCCGCGTCCATAGGCCGCGTGTGCCCGCATCCTTGTGAGGACAAGTGCCGCCGTCAGCTCGTCGACGAACCCATATCCATAGCCTGGCTCAAGCGTTTTGCCGCAGATACGGATCTGCTTGGCGACGATCCGTTCATGCCGGACATCGAACCCGAGACCGGCAAGTCCGTAGCCATAATAGGCGGAGGCCCGTACGGACTGTCGCTCGCGTATTTTCTGCGCAGACGCGGCCATGAAATCACCGTTTTTGACGCCATGCCCAAGTTTGGCGGCATGCTGCGCTACGGTATACCCGAATACAGACTGCCCAAGTCCGTACTTGACGACGAGATAGAGCTTATCGAACGCATGGGCGTTGAGCTCGTTCCGAATACGAAGATCGGCAAGGATATAGATTTTGAAACGATAAGAAACGATTTTGACGCCGTCTGCGTCGGCGTGGGCGCGTGGGTTTCCACGGGCGTCGGATGCAAGGGCGAGGATGCCGATGGGGTGATAGGCGGTATAGATTTGCTGCGCAAGGTCGTCAGAAACGAAGACATAAAGCTCGGCAAGCGCGTGGCTGTCGTCGGCGGCGGCAATACGGCCATGGACGCCTGCCGCACGGCCGTCCGTCTCGGAGCGGAGAGCGTATACAATGTATACAGACGTACGAAGGACGAAATGCCCGCCGATAATGTGGAGATAGAAGAAGCTGAGGAAGAAGGCGTCATCTTCAAGAATCTGACGAACCCTATCGAAATACTGGCCGATGAAAACGGCCACGTGAAGCAGATCGTGCTTCAGGTTATGGAGCTCGGGGAACCCGACGCTTCGGGCAGACGCGCGCCCAAGCCCGTTCCGGGCAAGACGGAGACGCTCGACGTCGATAACGTCGTACTCGCCATCGGGCAGGCTGTGGCGCCGGACGGCTTCGACGGCGTGGAGCGCAC
>JAISBV010000110.1 GCA_031266025.1 Eubacteriales Family XIII. Incertae Sedis bacterium | reverse complement strand
GCGCCGTCACGGAAAACACCCATGACGATGTTGGAATTTCCGACGTCGAAAGCAAGTAACATCCTTTGTTTGTCCATCCTTTCGCTTAAGTTTTCTTGATCACCGGCATGTCGCAGGCGTCGAGCGCGCCCTTTGAAAGCGCGAAGCAGACGAGGGCCGCGACGCATCCATAGGCCGCGAGCAAGGCGACGCCTGCGGAGTCTCCGTAAGGCGCCCCTATCAGAGCGCTTGCGAATATGGCGAGAACGATGCCCGGCAGCATGATCAAAATAACCGCTATAACGTATAAGAACACCAAGAGCCCTGCGCCTATATCGGCGCCCGTCCACCTGAGCGAAAGATAGTTGACGCCGATAAGAAGCAGGGAGAACATCGTATAGGCGGCGCCGGAGACGGCCGCAAGCAGGGGAGATTCGCCCGAAAAGGCGCAGACGGCGCCGAATATGAGTACGCTTTCTATGAGCGCGGTGAACGCGATTTCGAGATTGCTCCATACGATTTTCGGAAATGAGGCTTCGGGGATCATATAGATATAGTGCGAATAGAGCTCCTTCATGCCTTGACCCGTGCCGATCATGAATATCTGAAGCCACATCAATATCTGCAAGATCAGCAATAAGCTTCCGTCTTTCATAAATGCGGCGATGATCGCCGCGCCTATCACGGTCAGTATACAGCGCAGACTTAAAAACCCGAACCTGTTCACGCGGAAGACTTCTCTCAGATGCTTGAAAAAAAACGCGCGCGCTCCGACGCCGCCTATGCCCGTTCCTGTGACCTTGATCTTCCGACTCGACGACGTCGCGGCGCCTATTCGGCCTTCGGCGAGGTCGCGTTTTTTTTCAAATGACGTCTCGGCGGCGACGAGCACATCTTCATAGTAATCGGGATTTGAGAGTGCTATATAAGCGATGAGCGACGTGATCGCCAAAACTGTCAGTCCAAGGAACAGGAAGGCGCTTCCCGCGTCGCCTCCAAGCAGTGCGATTGCGCCGGCGGAGCTCCAGCCCGCGACGGGCGTCCACGCGAAGAACGGCGAGCGTATAATATCAAGCAGCGCGCCCTGCATATCCAAAGCGCCCGCAAGCCGCGTGAGACCGTATATCACGAGGGGCAGGAACAATGCGACGAATATAGCCTTTACGGCCCTCTTTCGCGCAGGTCGGCCGTTTGTCGCGCTGTATATTATGAGGGAAAGAACGAACAGCAGTATGAGCGCAAAGACGGCGCAGCACAACAGCAGCAGTACGCCGCCAAATCCGAGACCGTATACGCGGGCAAGCGTATTGCTTTGAAACAGGATGAAAAAACCGGTCCAAAGCGCCGTCCTTGTCATGCGCACAATCCCGTACAGAAGTATGGGTCTCGAATCTACCGGCGATACGAACAGCAGATTGACGTCGTCCATACTGAAGATCGCGTCGCCGTTCGACAGGCCCTTCTGCACGGAAATTACGGCAAACATGAATATGAGAATGAAGAATATGCCTTGAAGCCACGCGACGTCTGAAAATCCCGTTCCACTCACGCGCGTTCCGGTCGACATAAGAGCCAATCCGACTATGCCGGCTATCACGATAATGTACAGTATCAATTTCGCGGGCTTGCGCGGCAATTCCAACAACGCGTTCTTGACGCTCATAACGACCAAATACAGGAGACTGTTCACAGAGTCTCCTTGCCGCGCTCCGCGTCCGCCGAACCTTCTGTAATCGAGAAATACATTTCCTCGAGACTTTCACCGCCCTCCAACTCCGCGCGCCGACAGGAACGCGCCACGCGGCCCCCTATCATTATATATGTAATATCCCAGTTTTCTTCCACGCTTTCTATCATGTGCGTGCTGACGAGCATGGCGCAGCCGCTTTTTTTCAGATCGGCCATAACGGCCTTGAGCTCGCGGATGCCGTGCGGGTCGAGCCCGACCAAGGGTTCGTCGAACACGACGGCCTTGGGCTCGGGCAGAAGCGCGCAGCATACGCTGAGCTTCTGCTGCATACCCTTGGACAGTTCCTTGCCGAGTTTGTTTCGCTTGTCGCTAAGTTCAAAGCGGTTCAGCAATTCCTCCGCGTGCGCGTTCCAAGCCGCAAGCCTGTAAGCCTTTGCGATAAATTCCAAATGCTCCGCCACCGTCAGCATGGGGTATGGCGAAGGAAATTCCGGCA
This sequence comes from Eubacteriales Family XIII. Incertae Sedis bacterium, assembly GCA_031266025.1. Classification (GTDB taxonomy): domain Bacteria; phylum Bacillota; class Clostridia; order Peptostreptococcales; family Anaerovoracaceae; genus JAITLA01. Next base: position 1,602 of record JAISBV010000110.1, on the reverse strand, counting down.
CATAGCCCAAGAGCCGTTTGGCCTCCGGACTGCGGTTCCCATGGCCGCCGATTGTTATAAGGCCGTCGAAACGCAGCAGGCCGCATATGGACTTGATGATCGTGGATTTGCCCGCTCCGTTCGGGCCGAGCAATACGGCGGTCTCCCCCTCGGCGACGCGTATATTAACGCCGTCGTTCGCGAGCAACTTCCCGTAGCGCTTGGTCACGTTTTCCGCGTGTATCATTGAAATGATCCTTTATTTACTCGTACACACAACATCCGCTAAATCATAAAACAGATGATACAGTTTCATTTTACCGATTTCTTTTGAAGTATATTCACAAGAATACACTCGATAATCCGCAGCAACTTGAGATTCCTTAAATGCTTTTGAAGTTACACCTATTAAAAGCGTACTCTGCAACCGGTTGATGCTCGCCGCGTTTGCGGAAACATCTATAGTTTGCACAACATAGGCAAACATGATGTTTTCCCTGTAATAAGAAGAATACTTGGGCGGATGACAGACAAAGCGCGCCACTCCGTCGGTTACATATTTTTTATTGAGGGCGTCGTCTTTGCCGTCAATACGCTTACACTCAATAGTATAATAGGCTTTTGAGTCACGAAACCGGTAATCCAATGACGTGACTTTGATGTCCGTTCTCCCAACGAAAGTATCGGTCTTTTCATCGAAGTTTTCAGGTGATTGAATTTCATAACGAAACACATTATAACCAACGTTCAAGTATTGCGCCGCAAGCCTGTTTGTAATCTTATTTTCATCGTTGCGCAACGGATTGCTATTTTTGACACAATCCGCTTTCATCCGCTTTGTGCATTCTGTCAGGTGAGCGATTACGGTGATTATGGCGCCTTCCTCAAACGCTGCATTAAGCGCTTCGTTCTTAAAACCTCCCATCAATCATTCCCTCCCGTAGTTCGTGAGAGAATTTGGTCTGTCACTTCCGCCAAATCAAGCCTTGCTATCGCCGGATGCCAATTTTTATAATAATTTGGCTTAATAATATAAAAAGAGTTTTCTTCAAAGTATAACACGTTTTTTAATTGATAGAACAAATCATTTATCTTATGCGCCGATAAATTCGCTAACATTCTCTTTTGCTTGTCGGCGTCGATGCCGATAATCGTCATCCGCTCGGCGGGTTGTGCGTCAAGGACGACTATTTCAAAGGCGCTGTAATGCTTGGCGATGACAGGATAGATGTTTATTCTGATATGCTTGCCCGCATTTGAAAACACTGCGGACAAATGGTCATAAAAATATTTGCCGTAAACTTCAAAATCACGCACGGTCACATTGCGCGTCGCATCCCGGTCATTCTTCCTTGTGAGTTGAGGAATTTGTATGCGCAAAGCGTAGTCAACAAATTCATTATCGGACAATCCAAACGCCTCAAGAATTGTCCGATTGAGTTCGTTGATTTCAGCGGATGCGTCGTCTGTAACGGCAAAGCTGCCGTTACGGTTTTTGATTTCTTGTATTCGTTCCACTCGTGATACTATATCATCGCTATAAATATACGGGAAATCCAATACTTCTTTAAATAACCGTTGCTCTCTTTCTATCCCCAGTGATGAACCCACTAACAGATTTAA
>JAISBV010000064.1 GCA_031266025.1 Eubacteriales Family XIII. Incertae Sedis bacterium | reverse complement strand
AATATGACGTTTTTGCTTTAATATGCTTTTATATGTCTATTATACACTTAAACGGTCACAGTTTGGTAACATTTCGAAAATTTTTGTAATTTTTTCTGAATTTTTTTCTGCGCGCCCGCGAAACGTTTGTTTTGCGGCGTTTTAATCCCCAAAAATGGACGACGCGCCGTCCCTCGTAAAACGCCTTCTTCTCTGTATTTCCCTTCAATATTGCAAATTTACGAATTTACCGTATTCAGATTTACTGTCGTTCGACGAAACAGGTTCATTGACGTATGTGCGCGTTATAATTAAGGCGGACAATGCGCTTGTGAAAGCGGGGTTTTGTACAGAGGCGGCAGGATAAGCACAGTGAAAAGCCCGCACAAGATTATACTTTCAATCAGAAATACCATGATTGTCTCTCTTTAAAACTTCTCGCATTTTTGCCGAAATCGCATCGCAGACCTCTCGCGGGTGAGTGACCATAAGCATATGCTCGCCGGTGTTTAAAACGATCAACTCTTTATGCGGGGCGCGCAGACGCTCGAACACCTTAAAACGATGAATTTCGTCATCTTGAAAGCATCGCACAATGTCATAGTTATCCGTGTCGATCGCTTCCATTTTTTACTCTTCGGAATCGATTTAAAGAACGGCAAAACATCGATCAATTTGATTTTCGCTGACCATTGCTCAAACTTATCCGTATTATTGACGTAGAAAAACATCTCCGCGTCACACCGCGAAGTTAGCTTCTGCTAACGATCCGGCAAAAAAACACCGTCGCCCTTTCTTGACAAAGAAGCGTCTTTCGCTTTCCCCGTGAGACGCAAAACGAGTTCGGCCTCCGCGGGCGTATGCCTTGCGTCAATCGCCGCCCTGACGCGAACACGCGCAATTATCTCGCTGTTTTCGGAAAGTTCGCAGTCGGACGTCAGAGCGTCGCCGCCTATGTGAAAACGCCCCGCCGTCTTGCGCGCCGGAATCCAAATACCGCCGGCAAGAAACCAAAGCAGCGCCCCGGAACCTCTGTACCGACCGCAGGCAAGGACGATACGGCGGACATGCTCCGCATCCGGTTCGAGCACACAGTTCCCTTCTCCGTCCGAAACACACGCGACAGGTCTGCGAAGCCCGACGCCGGGGTTTTCCGCGCCGACGGGTTGCACGAAAACAAACGCCTCGTGTCTGCCGCGAGGCAACGCGGCAAGCGCGCCGTCCGCCGGAGCGCCCGCGAGGGCAAGCGCCGCGAGGGAAGCTCTGAGATTCGCCAGAACGCGCACTTGCTTGATGGGAAGACGAAAAAGAAAAGACATTGCCAATTTACGCGCCTCATCGTCGGTGCATCTCAAATCGTAGCAAAGCCAGAACATAAGGTTGCCGAGCGTGTCGCGATCTATGCGAACGATTCTTTGACCTTCCGCGCTCGGCGCATACGCGTCGCCGTCCTTGAATAAAAAACCCTTGTCCAAGAGCGAACCGATCCAACGATAGGCGGTCTGTTGCGATACGCCCATCGCATCCGCAACAATCTTTGCCGTCCGCATATCTTTCGGCAGCGTACAGACACAGAGAAGATATTGATATATTCCGTATCGGTTCCGAGCAGCCATTGTGAACATCCCTCCGATTCTTCTTGTCTTAAACCGGTAACTGCCTTAGTATAATACCCGATATGCCCGCAAGTCAACACAAAAAAGACAATACAAAGGACGTTGATAAAAAAAATTGAACTTTTTTTTCGTGATTTTTGGTGAATTTTCTCATGATGAGAATCCTACGTTTTCGGGGAGGGGATAAAAAAGGGCTTGTTTCAGCGGATATCGGCAATTCGGCTCGGAAGAATGATTCCAATATATGTAATAATTTTGTCCAAAAACACAAATTTGACAAGCAAGTGAGAGTATGCTAACCTATACTCGAAAGATCCGGCACGACCTTTCGAGAGAGAACCGGTACGAGCTTTGCTAAGATGCCTTTTTTGTTAGCAGTCGGTTATCGGCCGCTAACCGGAACTTTGAATCGACTCAGGCAAGCGAGATATGATATGAAACGATACAGCGCGCTGAAAATCGCCGTTTCCGTTCCATACATATACACAGACGAAAATGCGGAGCGACGCAGAGGTCTTTGCAAAACCGAATCGACTCCTTAACAACTTAATAGCCGGCGAGCGGATAGGCGGGATTGAACCCGGCCAAGGCTCAACGGCAGAAAACAAACATATTTTTACGGGCAAAGCCTTGTGCCGGGCGGTGTCCAAAGAACCAAATCATTATTTGAATGGGCCGTAAGGCCCGAAGAATCGACCGAGAGGTCGAAAAGGAGATTCCACCATGTTGAAAAAGTCTATAGCAGGTCTTATGGCGATCATGATGATCGCCGTCATATCCACAGTATCCGCGTTCGCGATTACGCCGGGCTCGTATGCGAACCCCTCATTCAGCACTTGGCCGACCAGTCACGGCGCGTTGTTTGCCGGCCCCGCGGTTGTGACCAACACCGACGGTGTGTCCACGGTTACGGTTCCGATCAACACTCACTTTACGATACACGGTGTGACAGGAGACATAACAGATGTTACCTTGCTCAGCGGCAGCCCCTACAACTCCGCACAGCTGACATCGGGCAACTTGATAGTCACGTGTTCCGACAGCGTAACCGCTGCGGGTTTTGAGCCGGAACTCGAATTTGAAATTACCTACGCAACCCATGTAAACAGCACAAGCGGTATATTTAAGATTCAGTAGGCCCTTTTTCGGAGTACGTTTATCGGATTTATCAAACTGATGCGGCGGCTTGGCCGCCGCATCAGTTTAAATAGTCAAACGGTATTTTGGCTTTACAGTCAGTCGGGCTTAATCCGGCTGTTTGCAATTTTTGAGAAAGGGCAAATTTTGATAAAATTAAGAAGACATTTGGGCCTTGTGCTGAGCGTACTCATGGTCATATCCATGTTGCCGATGCCTTCGTTGGCGGATTCTTCCGACGATGCCGCGTTTGATACGGAAACATACGATATCGAAGATGCGGTTATGATCAATGATGTGACAGACGGTCTCCTTGCGGAAGAGGCGAACGGGATTCCCGTTGCGGATGATCCCGCGCCGACACTGAATCTCTTGTCCTCCATAAGCCCTATGTCCACCTCGCCGTCAGCCGTAACGCTCCGAATCGGCGAAAATGAACCAGTCGGCTACGCCACGTTGCGGGAGGCCGTTGCCGAGTTGAACACGACGAGCAGCGCAATCGAAGGCGCTGCGGTGCTGCAGATGCAAACGGACGATTCGGTATATATAGCAACAGCCGAAGACTTTTTGCAGATTAACACCGCCAACAGAGTCGTGACCTTGGATCTGAATGGGGAAACGTTGACTTTTGTTGCCGAAGGTAATGTGAGCAACGTATACGCCATAAACGTTACGGGAGCAAACAGCTTTAAAATAATAAACGGCGCAATTGAACTCTCCTCTTTCTATATCTCCATCAGTGCCGGCGCCTCCGGCCTAAACGAACTTATAAACGTGACCATAAACTCATCATCATCGGGCAACATACTGAATATGGGCAGTGCCATTGGTAAGGGTCCGTTTTCATTGAATAATGTGCATATTACGGGCGTTAATCCAACTAATATTTTATACTGTTATTCCACGGGCTATAGCGGTACGATCACAGATTGCTCCTTTGTCTGCGAAACGGACGCCGACGGAGCAAAAGTCTCCAATACGGGTATTTATGCCAACGGCGGCGTTCTTACCATCGAAAACACTACGGTCGAGGTCTTTAAATACGCGATTTATACCAACAGTTCCGGAAACGTAATCGTGAACGGCGGAAACTACAGTGGCGAATACGCGATATACGGCTACGATCAGTATCCCACCAAAGACAGCGTTTTTAACGACGGCGTTTTCACCGGCAAGATACACACGAATTCGACGGAGTATTATGTGGCAGAAACGGGTTACAGCGAAATAGGCAAGGATATTCTGATCCGCGGCGGATACTACAGCGACACATCGACATTCGCGGGGAACAAAAAAATCAATACCGTCAATATGCGGACATCGCCGGGCACGGATGCGCTTACGGGCTACACGCAGTATTGGCTGCCGCCCGCGCATAAGGCGAGCGTAAACCTTGACGGGGCGGACTTTTTTGAGCTGTCGCCGAGTTCCGAAGCCATAATCGACGGGGAAGTCGTCGTCTATGAGGGCTGCGAACTTCTATGGACGGCGAAGTGCGCGGAGGATTACGAGATCACGGCGGCAACACTTCAAATCTCCGATCAGATCTCGCAAAACATCTTTGGCAGTTTGGTAAAAACCAATGACAGGACGTGGACATATACGATGACAAACCCGGCGTCGGATTATGCCATCGCGTTTACCTGCCGGCCGATTGCCGCAGATACCGTTATTGCCAAGATCGACGATACGGAGTACACATCGCTTTCGACCCTCGTGATGGAACTGAACGACAGCGGTACGATCACGCTGCTATCCGATATCACAAGGGCGACGGATCTCACGCTGCCGGACGGCGACTACATCCTCGATCTGAACGGACACCGCCTGACGCTGAACGAGGAAAATACTGGCACCTACGGTCTTACGCTCGGTGCCGGTTCGTTTGAGATCAGAGACAGCACAAAAAGTGGAGACAGCCCCGGGAACGGCGTCATCGATTTCTCCGGGCAACGATCCGGGATATATATCAGCAAAGACAATACGACCCTTACATTAAACGGCGGCACGATCACGGGCGTCCCGCCGGGTAATACCTCCTATTACGCCGTGTATCTTTATGGGTATGTGGCCGCCGGCTGCAATGTCACTGTCGACGGCGCGTACGTGAAAGGCGCGGTATATGCTTATGCCAATTCAAGAACGCCTTACAACAGGCTTGAAATGAAATCAGGCACGGTGGAGAACGCCGGCTACGCCCTTGCAGTGCAAACGGGAACGGAATTCAGCATGACCGGAGGCAGGCTGATTATGCCGGCGGCGAACGCCGAATCGACGTCTTATTCGATTCTTATGTACGGCAATCTGCCTGTCAGCATTACGGGCGGCGAGATTATAAACGAGACGTCCTATCCCGTATATGTGTCTCAGTCTGCATCCGGAACCGCTTCGGTAACCATCGGAGGCTCGGTGAAGATCACCGGCAAAAAGACCGCCGCAGTGGGGATTACAACGCGCAGTAGCGGGGCGACGCAACCGACGGTTAATATCGAGGGCGCCGCCGTGTTGGACGGCGCGACCAACGCGGTGGATATTATCCCCTACGGATCAAGAGCAACTTTTCCGAAAGTAAACATTACAGGCGGGTATTTCAAATACGGCGAAGAATATCTCCCCGTCAGCGACACCGCTTATGTCGTCGCATATCCGGATGGAGAGGTCATCGATATCGATCCCATCGACGACGCGGATATCGTGCAAAACGCGACTTTGGCCGGTTATGCGGGATATCATCGTTTTGTGGATACGGACGACTTGGCCTATACGCAAACCGTCGGCGAAGAAGTGTACAATTATACCTATCAGGAATTCGAAGGCACAGCCATGGCGCCGGGCGGGCTGAAGCTGGCGATCGAAACGGCAAAGGCAATCAAGGACATAGGCAACATAAAAGACGCGGACACAGGAAATACCAAATATCCGGGAAGTACGTGGACGGCCTTTGAAACGGCTTATGCCGCCGCTTTGCGGTGCTATGATCCTTATGCGGACACCCATAACGCAAAAGCCAATCAGGCAGAAATCGACTATCGCGGGAGAACTCTCAATTGGGCGATGGCAGATCTGGACGCCTCGCTTGCGGTGTCCGATTTGACAAAGCTGCCGCAGGGAGATTATTCGGTACAGGTTGAAATGTTGCATTATTCTGGCGTCGGCGCTTCCATGATGAGCAAATGCGTTCAACCGGACGCAAGACTTACCGTTACCGCCGAAGGCGAATTCAAGCTGCAGGTGGATGTTCAACCCATCGTGGCCAGCTATCTGTGGGGGCATCCAATAGGCTATTGGGTGTACCAAGGCGCCACCCCCGATGAGGCTTACCGCAATATGACGCTTGAAAACGAAAGCGCCCGCACGGAAGCGGCGTATTTGAACCGGTACAACCATACGCCCGTAGATCTTCTGGATTATACGCTTACGTATACGGACGAGGGTCAATTTCCGGGAACCTTTGAATTTACGCTTCCCTATGTCGGTTCAAGCGCGGAATACAGCGAAATGTTTTGCTATGTCGCCGTAGACGCGATGCAGCTGATCGGCATCGGAGACAAGCCTGTACGGCTGCGGATCAAATACGGCACATTGAAGGCGATTTCAACGGAAGCCACCCTGCGCCTCAACACGGACGCCGTAAGCCTGATCGCCGGCGGCAACCAGACCGTCAACGCGGAACTCATTGCGGCCGACGGCTACACGGTTTCTTGGTCGAGCGGCAATACCGCCGTGGCGACGGTCGCTCCGGCGGCGGGCCTTAGCGCCACGATTAAGGCCGAGGGTGCGGGAACCTGCACCGTTACAGCTACAGCAAAAATGTCGGGTATGCCAGATATTACCAAGAGCATCGCCGTCACAGTGGCGACCGCGAGCGAAACAGCCGTGCAGGTTGAAAATGTGCAGGTCGGGAGCGACGGCGTCGTTACAGCCACGATTACGGGCGACGTGCTCGTCACAAACGGCTCAGGCGACGGCGTGGAAACAGCAAATAACAGCGTCGTTACGATAGACGTCACAAGCGATCCCGCAGACAATCCCGCAGGCGTCGAGATTACGGCCGCAAATGTAATTATCCCCGCGTCCGTGGCATCGGCCCTGACGGGTAAAGACGTAACCGTCAAAACGGATATGGGCGACATCAAGCTGAACAGCGCCGCCGTAACGCAGATCGCGGCCGGCCTTACATCGGGCGACGCGACGCTGACGGTTTCCGATGCGGCAAAGCCCTCGGGGCTTGACGGCACATACGCTGGTTTCTATGATATCAGCCTGACAAACGTGTCGGGGGCGACAGTCGCGTTCAATAACGGAACGGCGACGATAAGCGTGCCGTGCGGCGACCCGAGCGTCAAGTTCGCCTATCATATCGCGAACGGCAAGCGCGTCGAGCGTCAGGGCGTCATGTACGCGAACGGCGCCGCGACGTGGACGACAAATCACTTCTCGCTCTGGGCCTTGAGCACCAATGAGTACGAGATAGGCGACACAAGCGGCGGGAATCAGGGAACTAACCCCGGCGCAACGGATCCCGGCGGCTTCTTCCTCAGCGACGGCAATTACTATGTGAACATTGCGCTGTGGCATGCCACCGAGAGCAGGGAATCCATGGGCGATGTGGCTTTCAATAATAACCGCCGCGCGCTTGTCACGGTGGCAAACGGCCGGATCACAACCGTTCGCATCGCCACCAACCCTGTGGACGTCGGCGAAATACGCTCGGCGATCATTGATTTCAGGGTGCCGGGCAGCAATGTCCGGGTACTTGAAACCGAACCCTTTACGACCGCGCCGGCTAACAAGAATTACAATTACATCAAGCTCGTGGAATTCGCCATGCCTACTTCCGGACAACCGTCCGTTCGCAGCGAAATCACCTATGCCGAAGTAGGCTTTACAGTTCCGGATACGCCGATGGACGATGTGGTGGACGGCCCCTTGACAGCCCGTCTGCGTTTCGTCTGGAGTTCCGCGACCGCGACAGGCGATACATCCCTTACTGCGGATACATCCGTCGCGAGCGGCACATCGAGCCTCGACACGGCCAATGCCCCCGCCGCAAGTTTTACCGACAGCGCGACGGGCATAAAGCTGACGGCCTCTGAGGGCGTCATACCCACGGACGCGGAGCTGACCGTCAAGGCGATAACGAGCGGCACGGACTTCACAAAGGCCGAGGCCGCGCTCAAGGAGGTTCTCGCGACGGCCGAAACGCCCAAGTTCAAACTTTACGATATCTCGCTCATACAAAGCAAGGTCGCGATACAACCGGACGGCACGGTTACGATCTCCGTTCCCATACCGTCCGACTACGACAAGGCGAAAGTGCTCGTATACCGCATCAACGACGACGGCACGGCGACTTTGATCAAGGGCAAGGTATCGGGAAGCAACTACGAGGTCGGACTGAGTCATCTCTCTCTGTACGCCTTGGTCGAAGGTGAAGATGTTATCAACGACCTCACCACGCCCTTGTCCGCTTCGGCCTTTACGGACATTACGGGACATTGGGCATACGACGCCATCGTGTTCGCCGTTGAGAACGGTCTGTTCAACGGCACGAGCGAAACGACGTTCAGCCCCAATGCCTTTATGAATCGCGGCATGTTCGTAACCGTGCTCGGCCGCATGGAGGGTATAGATGTGAACTCTTATGTGACTGCGGCGTTCTCCGATACGGCGGCCGGCAGCTACTATACGCCCTACGCGACGTGGGCTTCCGCAAACGGCATCGCGTCCGGCGTGGGCGGCAGTCTGTTCGCGCCTGCGCAAGAGATTACGCGCCAAGAGATGGCGGCCATGCTGAACAATTACGTAAAATTCAAGGGAATAAGTCTTTCGAGCGACGCGCAGGTAACGTTCGCGGACGACGCGGCGATTGCGTCATGGGCGAAAGACGGCGTATACGCGCTCGCGTTTGCGGGTGTACTGAACGGCGTGGGCGATGATCTCTACGCGCCCGCCAAGACCGCCACGCGCGCGGAGGTCGCCACCATGCTGATGCGATTTGTACAGGGTTACGGCAGTTGACAACGCGGACTAAGAAATTATCGGGAAAGACGGTCACATGCAAAATGACAACGTACAAAACTATCACTTAACAGTCTCCGGCGAGGACTATTTACTCGCGATTTACATGATCTGCCGCGCCAAAGACTCGGCGCGGCAGATCGACGTCGCGGATGACATGGGTTTGAGCAAGCCGAGTGTCGCAAGGGCCGTGAAGAATCTCACGCAAATAGGCTTGTTGCGGGCCGTATGGGATTGCAACGAAAAGGAAGTGTTCCTTACGGAGACCGGGCGCGCTTTGGCCGAGAAGCTGTACAGGCGGCGGCTGATCGTCACCGCTTTCCTCAAATCCTTCGGTCTGTCCGAAAATGACGCGGCGGCGGAAGCACACCTTTGGGAGCACGGTGTCAGCGATGAAACGGCGAACGCGATGGAGGCGGTTTTGGCTCGCGAACGCGACCGCGCAAACAACTGTGCCGTCGCATATTCACATCCGCACAAAAGACCCTCACTTCGCGCGCAGACCGAATCTGCGCGCCCTCCGGTCGGATATCCGCTCGCCACGCCTTGATCCGGCTGAGTTTGAATGAAAACATAATTACCGTTCGGCGGCTTTGAAACATATATCAGAGCCGCCTTTTTCATTTTTGAAACAATGAAATCGTTTATATATTATCAAATGATATACCGATTAGCAAATTCGTTCTCGGAGATTCCGACATGATTAGGTAATTCATTCTTGATATTTTAGCTAACTTGTGATATGCTAAACGAAAAGGAGGCGATATAATATGGTCGTGAATTCAACAGAGGTACAGAACAATTTCGGCAAATACCTTGAACTGGCGTCGGAACAGGAAGTCGTCATCACCAAAAACGGCACTGCCGTCGCGCGGCTTATTGGGATAAAAGCGCCAAGAAAATCCCTGTCCGAGCAACTGCGAGGGATCATTCCCGTCGATGTCGATGAGAAAGCCATTAAGGAGGAAAGGTTGTTGAATCGGTGAAAATACTAATTGACACTAACATAATCGTTGACAATTTCGCGCGCCGCGACGAGTACGCGGAATCTCTCTATCTCCTTGACGCTTGTGAAAACGGAGAGCTTGAAGGCATTGTCACCACCGTAACAATTATGGACGTCATGTATGTTCTGCGCAAACACTTGGGTTCCGACGAAATGCGTAAATCCGTACAACTGTTGCTCCAAATCGTGGATGTTGTTCCCGCTTTGAAAAACGATATC
>JAISBV010000102.1 GCA_031266025.1 Eubacteriales Family XIII. Incertae Sedis bacterium | reverse complement strand
AGCGCCCTTGAAAGGGCATCTTTTGCTTCCGTAATGCGATTTTTTTCCTCATCCGAAAGATTGCCTTCGAGCGCTTTCAGAGATTTCTCGGTTTCATACACAAGCGTTTCGGCTTGATTTTTCGCGTCTATCTCCTCTTTGCGCTTCTTGTCTTCGGCGGCGTATTGCTCCGCCTCCTTGACCTTGGCCTTAATCTCGTCGTCGGAAAGCTTAGTGGACGATGTGATTGTAATGCGCTGCTCTTTGCCCGTGCCCATATCTTTCGCGCTGACGTTCACGATGCCGTTAGCGTCGATGTCGAATGTCACTTCAATCTGCGGTACGCCGCGCGGTGCGGGCGGTATGCCGGAGAGTTGGAACCTGCCGAGTGTAATGTTGCCCGAGGCCATCTCACGTTCACCCTGCATAACGTGAATGTCAACGGCAGTCTGATTGTCCGCTGCCGTCGAGAATATCTGACTCTTCTTCGTCGGAATAGTTGTGTTGCGTTCGATGAGTCTCGTAGCGACGCCGCCGAGCGTTTCTATCGACAGCGACAGCGGCGTGACGTCAAGCAGCAGTACGTCGTGTACCTCGCCCGTCAGTACGCCGGCTTGTATGGCCGCGCCCACCGCAACGCATTCGTCGGGATTGATACCCTTGAACGGTTCCTTGTCCGTGATCCTTTTGACCGCCGCCTGCACGGCCGGTATTCTCGTGGAACCGCCGACCAAGATCACCTTATTGATGTCGCTGTTCGTAATGCTCGCGTCCGCAAGCGCTTTTCTCATGGGCTCGACAGTTTTTTCCACGAGATCGGATGTCAGCTGATCAAATTTGGCCCGCGTCACATCCATATTCAAATGCAAGGGCCCGTCTTGATTCACTGTTATGAAAGGCAGGTTGATATTAGTAGTCTGCGAGCTCGAAAGCTCCTTCTTTGCCTTTTCAGCAGCTTCTTTCAGCCGTTGCAAAGCCATTTTGTCCTTGCGAAGATCCACGCCGTTTTCCTTCGCGAATGTGTCGGCGATGAAATTCATCAGAGCCTCATCAAAGTCGTCGCCTCCAAGCTTGTTGTTGCCGTTCGTGGCAAGCACCTCGAATACGCCGTCGCCAAGCTCCAACACGGAAACGTCAAACGTGCCGCCGCCGAGATCATAGACGAGTATCTTATGATGATCCGTATCCTTGTCAAGACCGTAGGCAAGTGACGCGGCGGTAGGTTCGTTAATAATGCGCTTTACATCCAGTCCCGCAATCTTGCCTGCGTCCTTTGTGGCCTGTTTCTGACTGTCCGTAAAATAGGCAGGTACAGTGATTACGGCTTCAGTGACCTTCTCGCCGAGATATGCCTCTGCATCAGCCTTAAGCTTGCCCAAAATCATAGCGGAGATGTCTTGCGGCGTATAGGCCTTTCCGTCGATCTCAATCTTATAACTGCTGCCCATTTGCCGTTTTATGGAAGAAATCGTCCTGTCGGGGTTTGTTATAGCTTGACGTTTCGCGGTCTCTCCGACCAAACGCTCACCGTTCTTCGCAAAACCCACTACGGACGGCGTCGTTCTGTTACCTTCCGCATTGGGGATAACTACCGGCTCACCGCCTTCCAGCACGGAAACGCATGAATTTGTTGTACCGAGGTCTATACCTATTACTTTACCCATCTTTTTTCTCCTTCGTATTTTTATTGGGCCACCTTCACCATGGCCGGCCTGATTACCCTCTCCTTTAACCTATATCCCTTGCCGAGTACGGCGCTGACTTTGCCGCTCTCATAAGTCTCGCTCTCCTCCATCATAACGGCGTGATGAACGGCCGGATCAAAATCCTCGCCGAGACTCTGTATCTCTTCGACGCCGTTTTTCAAGAGTATGTCCAGAAGCTGTTTGAATATCAACTTCATGCCTTTCGCAAAACCCTCTTCACGCCCGTCCGCGCCGTCGTGTGATTCGAGCGCCCGCTCAAAATTATCAATGACTTCGAGCAGACCGACAGCCATCTTCTCGTTGGCATAAGCGTAGATATCGTTCTTCTCCTTTTCGACGCGTCGTTTATAGTTTTGGAAATCTGCGGCAAGACGCACGTATTTAGCGTTCGCATCCTCGTCCTGCACGGGTTGTACACCGGTCTCATCCTGCCGCGCGCGCTCCGCGCCGACATCGTCCGTTCGTTCATCCAAGGACGCTTCGGCGTCCGATCCGAATGTGCGTTCCGGCCCGTCCGCACCGGGCATCTCTGCGGTCTTATAAGGTTCACCGTTTTCATCGCCCGGTACGTCCGGCGACGGTCTCGGTGTTTTTTCGGCTCCCACAACGTTTTTTTTAGCATAGGGCTGCGCGTTTTTTTTGGGTGGCGCGCCACCCTGTTTTGCCTTATTCGTGGTCATACGTCTCCTCCTGCGTTCTGTTCTGTGGTAATATTCTGCGTTTCGCTGATCCCATAAAAGCCACGGTCGAAATTCGACGGCCCGGCGCGGGTCAAAGACGGCTACGGCAGCTCGAAACTTCTGCTCAAATTGTCCGTTATATATTCTATCACTGAAGTTACCTTATCGTATTTCATCCTTGTCGGCCCTATAACGCCCAGTTTTCCGACTAATTTTCCGTTAATGTGATATGTGGCCGTTATAAGACTGCAATCTTGCATGAGATCCTCTTTGTTCTCGGCGCCTATCGTTATAATCACACCCTCGTCCCTGTTTACAAGAACCTCCGTAAAATTTTTCCTTTGATTGATCATTTCAAGGAACAGTTTGGCCTTCTCAAGGTTGTTATATTCCGGAATCGAAAATATATTCGTCAATCCGTCTAAATAGAGGTTTATATCAAGCATGCTTTCGAGCGTCTTGAGAAAATTCGGCATAATGCTTTCCGCCAACCTGTTCATCGCCTCTATATCAGTCTCAAAGTTGCGAATAATGTCCATGGTAAGGATGTCGGAGATCGTCTTGCCTTTGTAATTGTAAGTCATAGCCTTTGACAAAAGCGAAAGGCTGTCCTCGTGATACGGTGCTCTGAGCTTAAGTACGGTGTTCTTGACCTTCCCGCTCTCCGCGACTATCATGATCACGACCGTGGATTCATCGGCCGGCAAGATGTTGATGTACTTGATCCTGTTCTCATCCTGCTTGGGTGTTATGGCAAACGACGTAAGATTCGTAATCTCCGAAAGTATATTGGCGGCGTGTTCTATGGTTTTGTCCAATTCCAAGATATTGCCGGCCAACTGTTCGGAAATGCTGCGTTTTTCATCCTTGCTGAGCTCGAAACGATCCATAAGCCTGTCTACATAAAGCCTGTACGCCCTGTCCGAGGGAACACGGCCCGCCGACGTATGCGGATGCGTCAGATAGCCCTGTTCTTCCAAATCAGACATTTCGTTTCTGATGGTGGCCGGACTGATACCCATACCGTATTTTTTCGACAGAGTTCTTGAGCCAACGGGCTCCGCCGAGGAGATGAAGTCCGCGACAATGGCCTGCAATATTCTCAGTTTTCTCTCTGTAAGCTCCATCTTTGCTTCTCATCTCGGCAAATCGCGTCGGGCCGCCCTATATATGCGTATTCGCGCGTTTTCTCGGAGTTGTTAGCACTCTTGCTTGGCGAGTGCTAAGCTATGTCTTTAATTTAACACTGTCGACGAATAATGTCAACAGTGTTTTTGAAATTTAACTTATTTTGTTATCTTAATTATTACCCGCATATCCGGATTTGAAACACAAAACTGCGCGCGTCAATCGCGTTCCGTCACGCTTCGCACCGCCTCGCGCCAACCTGCCAAAAGCTCCGCCCTGCGGGACTCCGTCATGTGCGGCTCGAATTCGTCGGTTGACGTCCGCGTATCGAGTATCTCAGCCGTGTCGGCCCAGTAGCCCGCAGAGAGTCCCGCCAGATACGCGGCGCCCAAGGCCGTGGTCTCCGCGTTTGCGGAACGCCGTATCCTCACACCGGTGATATCGGCCTGAAACTGCATGAGGAAATCATTCGCCGAAGCTCCGCCGTCAGCTTTCAGCTCCGAAAACGGCGCGCCGCATTCCTCACCCATAACCGCGACCAGATCGGCAGTCTGATATGCAATAGCCTCCAGACATGCCCGCACGATATGAGCGCGGCCCGTGCCGCGCGTGATTCCCGTGATGCTCCCCCCGGCGCGCGGATACCAATGGGGAGCGCCGAGACCGACAAAGGCCGGAACCATATACACGCCGCCCGTATCCTCCACGGAAGCGGCCAGTATCTCCGATTCGGCGGCCGTGTCTATGAGCCTGAGCCCGTCACGCAGCCACTGAACGGCCGCGCCCGCCACGAACACAGAACCCTCGATCGCGTAATTGACGCGCCCGTCAAGGCTCCACGCAATCGTCGTAAGCAAACCCGAGTCCGACCTTACGGGCTTTTCTCCCGTGTTCATCAGCAAAAAACAGCCCGTTCCGTACGTATTCTTCGCTTCACCCGAAGCAAAGCAAGTCTGACCGAAAAGAGCCGCTTGCTGATCCCCGGCCGCGCCGCATATCGGAATGGGGCCGCCGAAAAACTCAGGGGCGGAATCGCCGCAGTAAAAGCTTGAAGGCATGACGGCAGGCAGGAGAGATGCGGGTATATCGAGCCTTGCAAGTATATCCTCATCCCACTTGAGACTGTGGATATTGAACAGCATGGTTCTGGACGCGTTGGAAAAATCCGTCGTGTGCACCCGGCCGCCGGTCAGCTTCCAGATCAGCCACGTTTCAACCGTTCCAAACAACAGCTCGCCGTTCTCGGCGCGGCGTCTTGCGCCGTCTGTGTTATCCAATATCCACTGTACCTTTGTAGCGCTGAAATACGCGTCGACCGTAAGCCCTGTTCTCTCGCGGAAGAACTCCGTCATACCGCCTTCGATCAAGGCGTCCGCGTAGGGCGCGGTTCTGCGGCACTGCCACACGATGGCGTTGCACACGGGTTCGCCCGTACACCTGTCCCAAATCACAGTCGTTTCGCGTTGATTCGTTATGCCTATGGCCGCGATGTTCCTGTAAGTGCAGCGCGCCCTCAGCATGGCTTCCTGCGCGACGCCGATCTGCGTGGACCAAATATCCGTGGGATCATGTTCCACATAGCCGGGCGCGGGATATATCTGCCGGAACTCCTTGCCGGCAATGCTCACGATCACGCCTTTCTCGTCAAATAGGATGCAGCGGCAGCTTGTGGTGCCTTGATCCAGAGCCATGATGTATCTCTTCATCGGCGATCCTTTCAGTTGAGTGGTTTTGGTAACCGGTCAGTCAGCTGTATCTCATTGCCAATTGCGGCATCATCTGAATAATTTTGCCGTCAAGAACTTTTCCGTTTGCTCTCTTGTTTCGCTTTACCCCGTCCGCTCCCCAAGTTCCCCATTGCTTGAAGAAAAAAGCCGCATCTTGTTCCTCGGTTTGTCGTAGTATTGAGCGAACCCAATCCGGTTCCATCGGACGCGCTTTAACACCGCTCTCGCCACCGACGATAACCCAATCAATATCGGATAGGTCAATTTCGCCAAGGTCTTGAACCAATGGCTCGCACGACAAGAAACGGACAGTCGCCGGTAGGCTTCGGAGACATTCTATACGAGACTTTTCGGTTGCCGCCTCGACAGTGACCCCAAGCCAAACATTTATGGGAACTGCCGTTTGCGTGAAATATTCCTCCATACGGCTTGCTCGTTTGGTGAGAATTTGGTAGCGGTGCTGTGGTGTTTGGCATATGGTATTCATAACCTTATCGACAAAACAAAAGGGTACGGATTCGTGAAAAAGGTCGGCCATTGAGCAAACAAAAATTGTATGAGGTTGTTTCCAGTTCAACGGTTCATCAAGTGTTTCTTCATGCATTGTCGGAGAAAATCCATTCGCGTACTTGCTTACACCCATAGCCTGAAGTCTGTGAGCCATTATTTCAGCATAACAATGGGCGCAACCAACAGACAGTTTGGTACAACCGGTAACCGGATTCCATGTCCTGTCTGTCCACTCTATTTTGGTTGTCCTCATTTCATTACACCTTTCTTCAGAATGTGATCTTCCGCAACTTTTTTTGCTAATTCATATGCTTTTGGATTGGGATTTGCCACCGCAAAGCAGAACAAAAACAACGGGGATTTCTTTTTGTTATACAACAGTCTTGGATTATCGGCAACATACGGAAAAATGCTTTTAAGCCTTTCACATATGTACGCAGCAAGTTCCCCGGTATTGACTTCCTTTATCATTTTCTCGCTCTCGTCGAACAAGTTAAACTGGGGATCGGCTTTGTAAAATCGAGTTTCCCAGTTTGTATCGCCGAACAGCTCGTTCAATTTGTTTCTCCAATTCTCCACAACGCCTTTGTTCGGCAGCATCCTTTGCGCCGCGCTGAACGGGAAC
The DNA here is from genome assembly GCA_031266025.1 of Eubacteriales Family XIII. Incertae Sedis bacterium. Lineage (GTDB taxonomy): Bacteria > Bacillota > Clostridia > Peptostreptococcales > Anaerovoracaceae > JAITLA01. The sequence continues at coordinate 8,139 of JAISBV010000102.1, read as the reverse complement.
AGATACCACAGGTCAATAGCTTGGGTTTTCGATATTGCCTCCAAGGCCGCCCATTTCACTTCGGTTGCATACGGGTCAAGGAACAAAACCGCCCTGCTCTTTCGCCAAACATCGACATTGCCGCAAATCTCGATCAGCTTATCATTGCAATCGGCATTGTAAATTTCAACACTCTGTTTCAGAGTCGAAAATTCCGCATCAACGATACGTTGCAGTTCTGCCGCATATTCGGCATTTTTTTCAATAAACACGTATCTATCAAACTTGTTTTTTGCTTTTAACGCAAGACGAATTGAACCTGTTATTTGCTCCGTGCCGTCTCGTGTTTCAATCTTACCGCTTCCCGCGAACGCATCTATATAAATCTTGCCGAACTTTTGATTTTTTAAGGCGCCCAGATAGAAATCCAAGTAGTCTGACAATATGTTCAACTTCTCAACTGTCCAGTCACCGCCGAACTTCTGTGTTTGTTTCATATTGCTCCTCCTGCACAACTTATCAATGGCTATACAAACGCGACAAACACCCTGTTTGACATATCCACGCCAAGCTCCGTGAGGCGCAGCGAACCGTCCGAGCTCTCCAAAAGGCTTTCGTCCGTAAGACGCTCGATCTCCTTGCTGAAGCGCGCGCGGATGTCCTCGCCGAAGCGCGCGCGGTATGCCGCCTCTGAAACGCCCTCCGTGCGTCTGAGTCCCAGAAACATATATTCGGAAATATCGTCGAACGGGGTGTTCACGTGCTCATGCGCCCTTAAAAGCGCGGTGTCGCCCGCAGCCGCGATATAGGCGTCTAAATCCTCCGTATTTGAAAAACGCGCGCCATCCGCGTATGAATGGGCGCCGAGGCCGAGGCCGAGATAGGATTCGAGCGACCAGTACTTCAGATTGTGTCTGCAACGAAAGCCCGGCCTCGCGGCGTTGGATATCTCGTAGCGCTCGTAACCGGCATCCGCAAGCGTTCGCACGGCGAAGCGATACATTTCCCTGTCCGTATCCTCGAAGGTCTCGGCGAGCGCGCCGTTCCGCACGAACGCCCAAAGTGGGGTTCCCTCCTCCAATTGCAAGCTGTAGAAAGAGATGTGCTCCGGCCCGAGCGCCATGGCCTCCGACAGAGTATAGCGCCAGTCCGCCAATGTCTGCCCGGGAAACGCGAACATCAAATCCAAGTTGATGTTGCCTATCCCCGCGCGCCGCGCGGCCGCGCAGGTCGTCAAGATATCGGCGCGCGTATGAATACGACCGAGTGTATGCAAACTCTCGTCTTTGAACGACTGCGCACCCACGCTGAGCCGATTCACTCCGAGGGACAAGGCAGTCTCTATCTTGCGTTCGTCCAAAACGCCAGGGTTCACCTCCATAGTCGTCTCGCAATTCCCAGCCACGGCAAATGATCGGGACAGCGCTGTCAGGACGCGCGCGAGCTGCTCCGCCGAGAGTAAAGAGGGTGTGCCACCACCCAGAAATACGGAATTTACAATAAATCTATTACCATAAATCTCACCCTGTTGCGCAATCTCAAGGGCGAGCGCGCGTGTATACATCTCCAACGAGGATGCGTCCGCGTACGTGAAAGACAAAAAGTCGCAATAGAAGCACTTACGCATGCAGAAAGGAACGTGTAGGTACAGACCCAACAATTTTTTCATTTCAATCCATTATGAAACATCTGTTTATTGAAAATCGAATTGCGAAATTATTTCCGTTATAGCAATGAAATTTTTTAAACAGTTCAGTGTTCCAATTTAAACCTCAAACCTTTTAAAAGGCACACCTGTCTGCAACCAAGAAATTTTGCTTGGTATTATGTTTTGTGTTCCGGGTGTTTTATTTACTATACTCAAATTGGCAGACTTGGGATTTGTTAAATTTCGCATTGGAATCAACCACATTCCTGAACACTTGAAAGACCTATCAAGTGTCACAACAATTAAATAATCGGCAACCTTACCGACCAAATTGTTTAATCGCCTTGTTTCACTTATTCTGCGTCCGCTTTCGTAAACCCTTCTTGTTTTTATTTCAAATGTAAAACCATTTCTATGTTTTGCATCAATTCCCTTTTCATTTTTGTTCTCGCTCTGCAAAAGATTGAGTTGTTTACAAGCATAAAATTCCCCAATGTCACCAACGATTCGTCTGCTGCGGATGATTTTACTTTCTTCCAAACGATTGTATGCATTCGCAAATTCACTTAAAGCATCCTTAACTTTTGGCGGGATTTTAATCTCTGTTCCTTCAATGTTGCAAAATTCAACAATATTTGAATTTGAAATTCTAACCTCGTCGGTTTTAATCCTTTCGGATGGAATTACCAATATTTTTAAAATGTTGTATAATTTATTAAAATATACAATTGTCAATATGTCGAAATGATCGGTTTTTAAACTCTTTGCATTGAAACTGAAACTGGACTTATCTTTCACAACAGCTTTTACTTGGTAACGTTCTCCCGTCACATCGGATACGCAATCAACCGCAAACGTTGAACGATCTACTTTTCTTAAATTGAAATGATTGCAAACGACATATTCGCCGATTTCCCCCGTGAAATTATCTGTGGTAATTACCCCTAATTCAAAAAGTCGATCACTCATATCCGCAAAATTATTAAGCAATTGCTCTTGTTTTTCCGTAAACATCTGTTTATCCTCACTTGTTGTCATCGTACTTCAGCACAGCCGTAAACGCCTCTTGAGGAACCTCTACCGAGCCGAATTGCCGCATGCGCTTCTTGCCTTCCTTCTGTTTTTCGAGCAGCTTCTTCTTACGCGATATATCGCCGCCGTAGCACTTGGCCGTCACATCCTTGCGGTAAGCGCCGACTGTTTCACGCGCGATGACCTTCTGCCCGACGGCCGCCTGTATCGGTATCTCGAACTGATGCCGCGGGATTATCTCCTTGAGCTTTTCGCACACGAAACGTCCGCGCGCGTAAGCCTTGGATTCGTGAACCATCATTGAGAAGGCATCCACGAGATCCCTGTTCAGCAGTATGTCCATCTTCACTATGTCGGACTTTTCGTAGCGCGTGAATTCATAGTCGAGCGAGCCGTAGCCCCTTGTCCTCGATTTCAGCGCGTCGAAGAAGTCGTAGATCACCTCGTTCAAAGGCATCTCGTAGTGTAAGTTCACGCGGGTTTCCATGATGTATTCCATATGAAGCATGCGACCGCGCCGTTCTTGACACAATTCCATAATAGCGCCGACGTATTCCTTGGGTATGATGATGTCGGCTTTTACAACGGGCTCCTCGATGCGGTCGATCAGCGCGGGATCAGGCAGGTTCGTAGGATTTTGTATCATTTCTTCGTCGCCGTTCGCCATCAAAACCCTGTATATAACGCTCGGCGAGGTGGTGATGACAGAAAGGTCAAATTCACGTTCGAGCCTTTCAACGATGATCTCCATGTGCAGTAAACCGAGGAAACCGCAGCGGAAGCCGAAGCCGAGCGCAGTGGAGGTTTCGGGCTCGAACCTGAACGCCGCGTCGTTGACCTGCAGCTTCTCAAGAGCGTCCTTTACATTTTCGTATTTTTCGCCCTCTGCGGGATATATGCCGCAGTAAACCATGGACTGCATGGTCTTGTATCCGGGCAAAGCCTCCGAGGCCGGCGCCGCATCAAGCGTCACCGTATCCCCCACACGCGCATCGGCGACCTGCTTGATGCCTGCGCAGATATAGCCGACCTCGCCTGCGGAAAGCGCATCCTTTGGCAGCGGCCCCGGCGCATATACGCCCACCTCAGTCACCTCATAGCGCTTCTTCGTGTTCATCAGACGTATAAGGTCGCCCTTTCTGACTGCGCCGTCGAAGACGCGCGCGTATATGACGACGCCCTTGAAATTGTCATAGTACGAATCAAATATCAAGGCTTTGAGCCGTCCGCTCACGTCTCCTGACGGCGGAGGCACGCGCTGCACGACGGCTTCAAGCACATCGTCTATGCCTATGCCCTCCTTCGCGGAGATCAGCGGCGCTTCTCGCGCGTCGATGCCCAAAAGCCCCTCGATTTCGAGTTTTGTCTCCTCCGGGTTCGCGCTAACCAAGTCGATTTTGTTCAGAACGGGAATAATCTCGAGATCCTCGTCCATAGCCAGATACACGTTGGCCAGAGTCTGCGCCTCCACGCCCTGCGTGGCGTCCACCACAAGGATCGCGCCTTCGCAGGCGGCCAAGCTTCTGGATACTTCGTACGTGAAATCCACATGCCCCGGCGTATCTATGAGATTCAGCACGTATTCCGCGCCGTCGCGCGCGCGGTATGAAAGTCGCGTGGTCTGCAGCTTTATTGTAATGCCGCGTTCACGTTCGAGCTCCATATTGTCGAGAAATTGCTCTTTCATGTCACGCAGAGCCACGAGCCCTGTCCGCTCTATGATGCGGTCGGCCAATGTCGATTTGCCGTGATCAATATGCGCAATAATGCAAAAATTTCGAATATTATTCATACGCCGTCTTCACCCCCGCAGCGCCGTTCCTCGCCGAAGATGCCGCAGAGCGTCTCACCCGATGTAATATCGGTCGCTATGGTTAAGCCCATGTCCGAAACGTCATATACGCGAACGATATCCAAAATTTCCTCTGCTTCCGAATCGCCGCACACATCCCCAACGATATTTTCGCGGCTGTTCAGGAAGTTGGGATCGTAGTGCAAAGTTGTATTCTTGTTCTCAAAAACAGACGCGTAGAATATATCCGTTTCAACCAAATCCTGAAAGAAGTGACTGCCGAACGAAAGCTCGGGCATATAGCCCGCGCCTTCATACGCCACCTCGCAAGCTATGCTCATATTGCTGATCTCCGCGAATTTTACGGGTACGCCAAGCTCAGGAGACGTCGTACCGAGTCTCCCCGGCACGAGCAGCATTATCACCTTGTCCGAATTTCTGTAATAATGATTGATCGCGCCGATGGCCCGCGCGATCGCGGGCTTCTTGTGATACGGATATTCATAGTAGCTCTGCGGATCCACGCGCACCACGACGTCTATACGCTGATAGTATGCGCCGCCCATAGTGCCTCCGTCAAGCAGAAAATATGTACTCTCTTTCGGTATTCTCGGAATCTTAGCCCTGACGCCGCTGCCGCCCACCTGCAGGGGTCTGCACTGCAACAGGTTGATCATGAAAGCGCCGTCTTTCGAAAAATTCACAGCGAACTCCACATCCACGGGATAGTCGTACTCCTTCTCCACGGCCGCCAATATGCTGCGCATACTGTTCACAAAATCCTCGCGTTGAAGCAGATTGCTGCAGGTTGTAAAGACGATCTTACTGTCTATGCCGATCTCCCTGAGCTCGCGCTCGCGCGCGTAATCGTGTTCTATCATAAAGCTCCGAAACCAATCAGTCATCTTGTCCTGCACTTCCGAGATATCCACCGTGGTCAGAGAATTCGTAGCAAATTCGAGGACGTCGAGCTTATGCTGCGCGAACTTCGAGATATCGCCGGCGTAATTTGGCCTGAGCTCCGGCCTGTCAAGCGCCGCTATGCGCGGATAGTCGCCGTCTGTGCGATCCACAGCGCGCGTGCCGAGACCCATGACAATGCGTATCATCCCCTTGGCCGGATCGATGTCCTTGCTCCATCTATAAGAATTATAAGAATATGCCACGCCTGCGGCAGCCGGCATGTAGAAATCACGAAACAGCGAACCGGACACTCTTTGTACGAGCAAGGCCATCTGCTCCTCGCGTTCCGACAGTCCCCTGTTCAGCCTGTACGCCAAGACAGATTCGTCCATCGTACTCGCGTAGACGGTCTTGACGGCGTTCTCGAATGCGACGAGTCTTTCATCCAATGTTCCCACGTTCACACAGAAAACCGACTCGTATTTGCCCGCGAACGCGTTGCCGAAGCCGTCTTCGAGCAAACTGCTTGATCTGACAATTATAGGGCTTTGCCCATAATATTCAAGCATTCTCCGAAATTGCTCGCGTATATTGTCGGAAAAGCCGCCTTCCATTATCTTTTCATTCAGGATTTCGGCGACTGTGAAATAACCTCGCTTCGTGCGTTGTCTGAGCTTGAGACTCCAACAATTATTCTTGATCAGGAAGGTATAATACAGATTCGAACAAATGTAGAACGAATCGTGCGGTTCAAGCATCTTTGCGACGTCGGGAAGTCTTTTATCTACGATCATGCGCGACAGAATCATACCCGTAGCCTTGCCGCCTATGCCGCCTACGCCGATCATGCGAGCCTTGATAGCAAGTATATCCTTGAGCGTCACATTGTTGACCGCGATGTTCAGCATATGCTCGTCCGCGCCGAACACCATACGGCAGAGTTCCCTGACGCCATCCTTGTCAACGTCCGTTTCGTCGTCCGCCTGTCGGTCGTCAAGCTCGCGCTGCATTCTGATGAAAAAACGCTCCCAACTGTCGAGACGCTGCTCGCTGTCCACATTGCCGCTATCGCCCACTATAGAATAAAACCGGCTTATGGCGATGCCGTTTGTCAACGGTTCTATCTTGTTCGCGTCATCCCTGTCGACCTTATGAGGCAAGAATATGCTGAAATGATAACGATCCGTAACGCGCAATGGATAGAGATACATGTTGCCGTCTGCGTGAAAAACGTCGAGCAAAAGCTGTGCCGATTCACGGATTCTTGCTACGGCTTCTATGGAATGCAAATTCCTCGTAAATGCATAATATGCCACACATTTATGCTTCACGATGTCCGGCGCCACGACGGCAAAAAAATTGCTCATCATGAAATCCGCGACCCATTCCCTCTGCAACGCCGTCATTGAATCGAAGATGTAATGTGTTTCATCTCCTTCCCGTTCAATGATATCGTGTATCTGCATAACTACCATCTCAAAGCCGCAGGCCGGATCCAATTCCACGACCTTAAGACCGCACACAGGAGACTTGAGCAGCGGCGCGTCCGTTCCATAGCGAAAATACACCGTATTCTTACGGTTTTGAATGGATGCTTCCGCAAAGTGTTCCGCGAAAAAAGCATATTCCTTGATATCCGAAATCTGCCAAACGACATTGTCGCCGTATCTGAGATCGCCGACCGCTGTATCCAAACCCTCAAGCCCTGACGGCGCTTTTTTTTGATTGATCATTGGCTTCCCTATCCTATGGCGCCGCAGCGCCTGAGCAGTCTTGATTTGATCTCTGAGCAGTAACTGACTGAGCAACAAAAACAAAAAAGATGGAACATGTCTGCCATCTTTTTCGGATTTCCGTTATCGCAGCGGTCACTGCCGCATAGTTCTTATTAAACACTGAGCAGCAACCCGCAACAAGCATATTAGGCTTTGGCCCGGTTCAACCTCTTGGCGAGTCTCGACGTCTTCCTCGAAGCGGCGTTCTTGTGAATCGTACCTTTAGCCGCAGCTTGATGCAGTCGCTTCTCGGCCAGAGCCAAATTTTCTTTCGCGGTATCAAGCTCGCCGGCCGCGACGGCCGAATCAAAATTCTTAAAAATCGTCTTCAGATGGGCCTTCACCCTTCTGTTTGCGGCAGTCTTTCTCGCGATAACACCAATCCGCTTCTTCGCGGATTTTATATTTGCCATGCCCTATCATCCTTTCTTCCGAATCTCTTTACAATCCTTAGCTTAAAATATACCGCAATTCAAAGAAAAATGCAAGCGTTTTTTAAAGCAAAGTTTACAATGACATAATTGTTGTAATACGTCGTAATAGCCAAGTATCCGGATTGTGAACCATCCGGATACTTGGCATACGGCCGGGTTTTCGGGATTCGCCCTACTGCCTTATTACGCAAACGGGTTCAATACCCCCGGCTTGCTGCGTTTCCTTATTCATAACGTAAGGTATTGAACCCACTCCTACGTATTTCCTATCGTATCAAACTGCCCACCTTTCCAATACCTTGTACTCTTGTTGCGGGCAGTTTACTTCTTGGCAAATCCTTGGCTGAGGTCCGCGTCCTCGGGCTTGATGCCGCGGGTCTTCTTCACGACCTTGTAGATGATGAGTATCGCGAGGAACAGCACGGCGCCGATATAGGCCACGAGGAAACCGAGCAAAGAGAAATCCGCGTTCGCGTAGAACTGCCCGAATATGACGATGAGACACAGCGCCATAGCGAGCAAGGGACCGAACGGGAAGAGTATCGCCTTGTACTTCAGATCGTTCAGGTTGTGGCC
>JAISBV010000030.1 GCA_031266025.1 Eubacteriales Family XIII. Incertae Sedis bacterium | reverse complement strand
ACCGGGGCGCCCGGCAGCGCCTCGTCCTCATTCACGAGGATGCGGTAAATCCCGTCGCTGAAGCACTGCAAGGCGTTTTGCACGGCCTTTTCCTCATCCTGATCCTTTTCGTTCACGCGATTGCCGAATCCGATCTTGCCCGTGTGTTCCCCGTCTTCCATTTCCTGTTGCGACAGGTAGCGGAAGAGGGGCGCGTCCGAAATTTTGGCGTTGTAAGCCCTGACGTTTTCCCGCACGAGGGATTCGATCAGCTTCTCGGGCGCGTCCGTGCCCGCGGGAACTGTTTGCGCTTGTTTTTCAAGTATGTCGCGCCGTTTGCCGGCGGCCTTGACTCGAACGAAGATATCCATAAAGACGCCTCCTTATCCGGGATTATTATGCAAACGGGTTCAATACCCGTTCGCAAGCTCCGGGCACGCGTACCCGTAACTTGCTGCGTTTCCTTATTCATAACGTAGGGTATTGAACCCACTCCAATAACTTCCTATCATATCAAACTGCCCGTCTCTCTAATACCCCGTAGTCTTGCTGTGGGGCAGTTTATTTAACGACTTTGTGACGAACGGAACGCGGCGCTGCCGTTCAGCGCCGCCAAGTTAATAACACCGGCTATTTTGTCAATATCCCCGTTCAACGCATAAATTACACTGTTACACGATATCTCCTGTAAATCACGGGCGGCTTGCAAGGAATAAAACCCCGCGTGAGGCGTTATGATCACGTTATCCCTTCCAAGCAGCTTCAGATTGTCAAGGTCGGGGCTTTCGGAAGACAGCACATCCAATCCCGCGCCTCTGATGTATCCTTTGTCCAACGCCTCGACCAAGTCATCTTCCACTACGCTCAGGCCCCTTCCCAAATTTATGAAAAAAGGATGCTTCCGCATTTTTTTAAACCTTTCCAAATTGAAATATCCCGTCGTCTCCTCGTTCAGACTCATGTGATTGCATATGTAATCCGCATTCGCCCAAATCTCTTCTTCATCGGTAAGCCTTACATTCATGGCCTCCGCGATCTCGGGCCTTATGCTCTTTCTTTTGAGCGCGATGATATTCATATTCATGGCTGCGGCGCGCTTCGCAACTGCTCTGCCGATCTTGCCGAATCCTAAGATTCCAAGCGTTTTTCCTGCCAAACGTTCAATTTTACCGGCCGCCATATAGTTCCATACATGATTCGTTTCGATATCCCGTATATATCGCTTAAAGCCTCTTCCAAGGGACAGTATCATGGCGATCGTATGCTCGGCGACTTCTTCCGTACAGTACTCACGCGCCGGGCATACCATAATCCCCATTTCAGTCGCCGCATCCACATCAACCATATTGTAGCCTACAGCGTTAAGGGCTATGCATTTCAAAGACGCGGCCCCTGATAATATTTCCCTGTCAAGATCAACGTATGTATTGATTATTGCGTCGGCGTCGCTTATGACGTCGATCAGTTCCGCTTTATCGCCTTTATATTCATAAACGGCTATTTCCGGGTTGTTTAATCCTCTTGTCAGCAATTCTTTTTCAAAATTCAGATCCCTTTGTAAGTCTTCATAATAATCGCATATTACTATTTTCATGTTCTTGGTTTCTCCAAATAATTTTCCGCCCCAATAATGCAGTATGTGCTGCAAAGTTTCTGCAAACCTTGCAATATATATTATAACGGCCATTACTTTGTCGCGCAATTATTAATTTGCATTTAATACGCCTATCGGTATGCTGACTGCGTCCAACATTGAATCTTGCATACGGACAAAATCTTATGTAAAATAGAATCATTGCTTCGACAATAAACTGCCCCCAGAAAAACTACGGGGTATCAGAGAGCCGGGCAGTTTGATACGATAGGAAGTTATTGGGAGTGGGTTCAATACCCTACGTTATGGATAAAGAAACGCAGCAAGTTTAAGGGTATTGAACCCGTTTGCGTAATAAACTGCCCCCAGAAAAACTACGGGGTATCAGAGAGCCGGGCAGTTTGATACGTAATAAAATCACAAACACGAAAGGGTGATGTCATGTCAGAAAAAATAGGAATGATAGTCAATCAGCTTAGAAAAGAAAAAAACATGACTTTGAAGAGCTTGGGTGAGAAAACATCGTTGTCCGCAGGTTTTCTCTCACAGTTTGAGCGCGGGAAAACGACGATTGCGGTAGACAGTCTGATGCAGATTGCGGAGGCGCTTGAAACAAATCTCAACTATCTGATCCGGCAGGACAATTCATCGGACAATAGTTTTATTCACAGAAGTTATGAAAACGCGATGATGTATACTGAAAATGATCGCCAAATCAATATGAAAATTACACACAGATTAAATGATTTGCACTTTCTCCCAAAACTTGCGATTATCCTTCCAAACGCTTCGGACGACGAGCCGGAAGAACCTCTGAGACATGGCGGTCATGAATTCATATATGTTTTGGAAGGGGTGCTGACCATAGATATGGAGGGTTCTCTCCATGATCTGTTTCCGGGAGATACCGCGTATTATGAGTCATGCAGATTGCATATGTGGAGAAACAGAACGAATAAAATAATAAAAATACTGACGGTGCATTTCCCGAATATATTTAATACCGGCACGCCGATCTAAAGCAAGTTCGCCGCACTCAGCATTCCGTGCAGCATCCTCGCGATCTCAGCGCGTCGGACGGGTTCCTCGGGCTTGATGTCGAGCGCCGCGTCATCCATGATATCCGCGCCGTAGCAGAACGCGAGCGCTCCTTGCGCCCAGTCCGCCGCCGTGCGGTAATCATCAAACTGCGCCAATGTATCGCGTATCGTTAAGGCATCCGTATCGGTATTCATGCCGCAGAGCTTTGCCGCGCGGGCGACCATGACTGCGGTCTCCTGACGCGTGATCGCCCCGTTCGGATTGAAGTTTGCGGGCGTAACGCCGCTCACAATTCCGTAATGATACGCCGTGCCGACAGGCTTTGCGTACCAAGCGCTGTCAGGCACATCCGTAAAGACGGAATCTTCCGTTTCGGGCAAACCGAGGGCGCGCGTGACTATAGCCGCGAATTCCGCGCGCGTCACACCCGCGTCGGGGTCGAAATTCGCGTTGTCTTTGCCGCTCAAGACGCCGCGCGACGCAAGCGCCTCGATCACGATCCTGTCCGCGTGGTTTTGCACATCGTCGAATGTCTTATCTGCGTTTATAACCGAAAGAACGCGAACGTCAGCGTGTTTTTCGGGCAAGCCCGTCTTGGCCGCGCTGTCATGCGTCTCAGTGGTCGGCGCGTTGCGTTTCACGGCGTCATTCATGCGATAAAGGCTATTTTTGCCGTCACGCGCTCGCTGCGCCGCAACGATGCCGTAAAATGCCTGTTCCGCAGACATCAGACTGTCGCCGCTGCCTTCGGATGTGTGCCTGAAACTGCCGTCCGCGTTCCCGAAGCTCAGAATGTTGTCTGTGAGAGTATGACCGTTCTTTACGAAACGTGGGTCGTCGTCAGCGATTCCGAGCTCACACAGCGCGACAAGCACCTGCACGACGCTCTCGGAATTCGCGTTGCCCCAACCGTAAAAACCGCCTTTTTCATCTTGCAGCTCGGATAAAAACACAAGGGCTTTATCCGTCGCCGCCTTGACCTCGGGGATGTGTTGGTATTTCGCGAGCGCTTGGAGCGCTGCGCCGGTCATATCCGGGTCGCCCTTCTCGCTCGACCCGATTTCGCCGTCCGCGCCGACCGTCAGGTTCCAACCGCCGTCCGGTATTTGACGACGCAATATCTCCGAGACATACAACTCGCGCGTCGCTTGGGTCTTGGCGTCACTATTGTACGGAATGACATAGTCCGCGCTGTCGAGCGCGATAAGCGCCCAAATTGGGCCGTTTATACCCTGCCAGACCGTGCGTTCGAAGTCGCCGAGCGCCGCAGTCAGGTCGTAGCCCGCGACGTTGCGAGGGTCGTAACCCGCCGCTGTCAGACCGAGGATCACGCGTGAATACTCCGTGTATTTCTTTTCGTGCAACACGCCGTCAAGGTCTTTGACATACTGCTCGACCGTCTTATAATATCCTTCGTACCACGAATTCGAAACGTCGTATCCGCTGCGCGCGAGACCGAGCACAGCCCATTCCCCGCCGACGGAATCAACCTGCGGATTTCTCACGGTGCGTAAAATGTACGCCGCCGCGTCGTTTACAGCTTTATCCGTCGTCGCTCTGTCCGCAGACGATACGGGCGCCGCGAGCGCCAACGCGAGCGCAAACGCGAACAAAGACGCGACAAGCGTCTGCGCGAGCGATAATCCTGTAAAGACTCGTACCCGCCGTTTCATAACGTAATTGAATATTGTATTCACACCTATACCTCTCAGGCCAAAAGTATAAAGCTTCGTTTCAAACTCATCATCCCGCTCGACAGTCGTCGCCGGCTTCGATAAGACATTTTCTGTGATAATTTAAACGGGCGTCGTATAACGGAAACGAGTGCCCTTTCAGCCGCTAATGCTGTAAGAACACTCGTCAGGTTGGTTGCGGGGGAAGGATTCGAACCAACGGCCTCCGGGTTATGAGCTGCCCGATTTTTTAATTTTCCCATCCGCTGTTATCTTCTAAACTCAGTAATTTCAACAGCTTGAGCGCTTTTATTTTCATTGTCATTAAGTGCCGTTTACTGCTTTTTAGTGCTGTTTTCTACAAAAAGTTGGATTCCGGTTGGATTCGAAAACCTCGACCGGCCGTTTGCCGTTGCGCAACGGGAGCAATCGCATATCCGTCACATAACGATGCCATTCTTTAAATTTTTCACTCTTTCTTCGTCAAGCCCCGTTATGTCGGCGACGTCACTTACGGAAAGACCCTTGACGAGCGCGGCCTTGGCCGTTTCTTCCCGGTTTTTCTCAATGCCTTCTTCCACGCCTTCTTCCCGCCAAACCCTCTTGGCAACATCCATGTTGAATTCAGTAAGAAGCATATTCTCCACCTCCGATGCGTTGTTTTCGAGATAGTCCTTCATGATCTCATTGTC
>JAISBV010000025.1 GCA_031266025.1 Eubacteriales Family XIII. Incertae Sedis bacterium | reverse complement strand
TGTACGAGCTCGGAACCTAGGCACCCCGTCGTACAATACGGCGCGTGCGCCTCGATATCCGTGAGGATACCGGACTGTTTGAGCTTGCCGAGAAATTCGCCCTCAGTGTCCCCGTCGATATTCACGGCCTCCGCGAAGGCCCATCCCAAGGTGTCGCTCAAGTATTCCGTCATAAGCGCGTCGGTCATGTTTCCGACCCCCTCACAATAAGTGCGTTCTAAACCGTCAGTGCGGATATGGGCGTTACGTTTACGCCGTCCGGTCTGCGGTATGCGAAGCCGTTGCCGGTGATTACGGTCAGGGCAGACGGGGCTTTTGTCTTCGTGGCGTCAATTTTGTCCGCGAATTTCAATAGGTTATCCGCTGCGGATTCGACCGCGCCCATGCCGAGCTTAATTTCAAACGCGCCCCACGTTCCGTCCGGATATTCCGCGATGGCATCGACCTCCAGCCCTCGGGAGTCGCGGTAGTGAAAGACCTTGCCGCTGTGGGCGTCGGCGTATATTCTCAAATCGCGGATTACGAGCGATTCAAAAAGCAACCCGAAATAATTCAAATCCGCCGTCAGTTTATCGACGGATAGACCCAGCGCCCCAACCGCAAGCGACGGGTCGGCGAAGTGGCGTTTCGAGGATTTTCGCAGCATATCAGACGAGCGTATATGCGTATTCCACGCGGGCAGGGCCTCGACCGCCATCAGGCGTTCCAGCGCGGAGAGGTATTCCGCCGCCGTCTCGTCATCCAGATCGCCGTCGCTGCCTCCTGCGTCCTTTGCGAGAGTGGTGATAGCGGCTTCTGTGGAAATATTCCTCGCCAGTGATTGCAGCAGCCGCGTGACCTTATACGGGTCGCGGCGTTTTTCCGAGACACGGCTCAAATCCGCCTCCGCAATCAGCGCGACATAGTCAAGGACAAATCGCAGCCCCTCGGCGGCGTTATTCCCAATCGTGCCGGGCCAACCGCCCAACGTGATCTTTTCCGCGAGCTCGCCGAGGTCGAACGGAACAGTTTCCGACGCGGGCATTTCTCCGCGCAAAAGCGACGCGAAGCTCACCTCTCCCGTTGACCATCCTTTCTCGTACAGCGACATTGGCCGCATCTTTATGACAGAAAACCTACCGGCGCCCGTGTGCCGCCGGGCCTTGTCGTCTGGAGTCGCTGAGCCCGTGAGTATGAACTGCCCTTTCAGTTTGCGCTCGTCCACCTCGCGGCGCACGTAGTTCCATATCTGCGGGTATTCCTGCCATTCGTCAAGCAGCCTAGGCGCAAGACCGTCCAGTACGCTTTTCGGATCAAGCTCCATCCTGAGCTTTATCTGCTCGTCGGCGTCAAACCTCGCGACACTGCCGGCCGCCCGCGTTGCGGTCTCCGTTTTTCCGCATCCCTTCGTCCCCTCAATAAGAACGGCCCCGGCGCTTTTCAGGCGTTCCGCGAGAGCCCGGTCTATGAACCTTTTTTGATATTCCAACCACAATTCACCGCCCTTGCGGAGATTAGTATAACATACTATCCGCTAAAATACAACAACTATATCCGCTAAATTGCAACGATTCCAGCCGCTAAAATGTAAAACGCGCCAAACCGACAGATTTTTGGCTGGCGCCCTTGACAAATCAGGCCGATGAGCGCAAACTGCTACGTGCACAAGGGCTCAAAAACTCGCGATGGGGGAAAGGCAGGGCCATAAAAATGAAAATAGAGAGCCGCGAATATAAATTGCGGGACTTTTTCAAAATTCCGTTTGCGGTTTCGCCGGGGTTGTTTTTTCTGCTCGTGGTTGACAAGATCATCTACGCGCTTATACCGGCCTTGCAGGTGCTGGCGACGGCAGGTTTTATTGACACCGCGATCGACATCTTCAACGGGCGAGCGGAAAAAGCTCAAATCGTTACGCCTTTGGCGTGGATATTGGTATTGATCGCCCACCAGTATATCACATTCGCCCTCATGGGCTTGGTCAGGGATAAAATGAACATGAACCTGACAGAGGCCTTTCGCACCGCGGTCACGGATAAACGCGCTATGTTGGAATACCGTCATATAGAGAACAACGAAACGTGGGATCTGATAGAGCGCGTCGGGAAAGATCCCGCCGAACGGTTGGGCGGCGGGTTTGATATTTTACTGCGGATGGCCGATATGTTCCTCCGTGTCGGTTCGATAATGGCGGTGCTGGTCGTTCAAGTGTGGTGGGCGGCTTTGGTCATACTCGCTTTTTCGGTTCCGCTGTTTTGGCTGGCCGTCAAGAGCGGGAAAGATAATTATGAGGCCTCAAAGGAAGCCGCAAAGCACACCCGCCGGGCGCAGTACCTCCAAGGTCTGCTTACCGAACGGGACAATGTGGAAGAGAGGACATTGTTCGCTTATTCGGACGAACTCAACAAGCGGTATTATGAAAAATATGTGGCCGCCTACAAAATCAATATGAGAGCGGAGCGCAGCCGTTTTATCAAGATGAAAATCGCCAGCCTGATCACGGTGTTGATTTCCGTGCTGATTGCGGGCGTACTGATTGCACCGTTAGGTTCGGGCGATATTAGTGTCGGCATGTTTATGGGTTTTGTGACGGCGACATTCGGATTAGCGCAGATGATGTCTTGGGACCTTACGCATATTACAAGCGAGCTCGCAAATAACCGGGAATATCTGCGGGATCTGACCGCGTTTGGCAAGCTCTCCGAAACGCCGGGAGCGATCGATCCTCCAAACACTGCCGTCCTTTCGCCGGGGTGCATTGAGTTTCGTGATGTATCATTCTCATATCCCGGCACGCAGACTGTGACTCTTAAAAATCTCGATCTGAAATTGTTCGCTAAAAAGCATTACGCTTTTGTAGGTGTCAATGGCGCGGGGAAGACAACGATCACAAAGCTATTGACCGGCCTGTACGACAATTATACAGGCGATATTCTAATTGACGGAAAAAACTTGCGCGTCTTTACACAAGCCGAATTGAAGTCATTGTTTTCGATCGTATATCAGGATTTTGCGAAATATCAAATATCTATGGCTGACAGCATAGGAATTGGGAGCGTCCAAAATATGTCGGCAGGGGCAATAACAGATGCGATCAATATCCTTGGGCTTGACGAGGTCGTTTCAAAACTCCCGGAAGGATTAGA
>JAISBV010000159.1 GCA_031266025.1 Eubacteriales Family XIII. Incertae Sedis bacterium | reverse complement strand
TGATTCCACATGGAGCGGTCAGCAGCAAACCCCAAAGAAAAGACCCTAAAACGTCGTACGCGCAGGCGATCCTACATGGCCAGGAGGACGAAGTGCAGCGGTATTTTGAGTATATATTCGCGGAGTTTCCCGATGTACTCACCATGTATGACGCCGCCGAGATGACTGGGCTGGCTATCAGTACGATACAACGCCTCATAAAAAACGGAATGATCCGCTCAATGCGAGTGGACAGACGACCTATGATTCCCAAGGCATATATGTTGGATTTTGTAACCGGCTCCAAGTTCCTTGGCATCAAAAGTAATTCCAGAGATTTCCACCGAGTGTTAAGAGGGTTTTCAGTATGGAAAACGCAAAAATCCTAGCAGGCGTTGGCTAATTAGGAGGTGATCGGAAATAGCGGCGACAGCTAAAACGGCGACCAAGAGCAGATTGAACAGCTTAAGCGACCTGCTCATGCGGAGTGAAAATACCGCGCAGGATCTTGCCATGACTGAGCAGCCGGCTCAAACACAGAAACCTCCTGCCGGAACGGAATACGGTATCGTCGAATTCAGCCTGATGGACGATTACCCGGATCACATGTTCAGCTTGTACGAAGGCCAACGCAAAGAAGATATGACCGAAAGCATCCGTAAGAACGGGATTTTGCAGCCCCTTATCCTCCGCGCTAAGGGCGATGGGCGTTATACGATACTGGCCGGGCATAACCGCAGATATAACGGCGAAGAAGCCGGTTTGGACAGAGGTCCCGCTATCATCAAGCACAACCTGAGCGATGCTGACGCGAAAATGTATGTCGTCGAAAGCAATCTGATGCAAAGGTCTTTCGCTGATATGCTTCCCGCTGAAAAAGCCGCCGTCCTCGACGTTTACCATTCAGAAATGTTTTCACAGGGCAAGCGCAGCGACATTCTCGCTGAGATCAAATCATTGGAAATCCCGCGTGACGCCATGGACAAATCCACTTCTGCGGAATTCCGCAGAAGTTTCGGGACGCGGGAAGCTCTGGCGGCGGGATATGGGCTTGCCCCCAATCAGGTGGCGTTGTATCTGCGTGTTCACCAACTGATCAAACCGCTCAAGGAACGTCTGAACAAAGGCGAGTTTGCCTTGTCCCCGGCCGCCAATCTTTCCTTTTTGAAACAATCGGAGCAAAAAGCCGTGGACAAGTGTATTGAGCTTAACGGGTTCAAGCTGGACATGAGAAAAACGGACAGCCTGCGCAATTATTCCACCGGCAAAAAACTAAGCGATGAAACTGTATATCTGATACTCAACGGTGAGATCGACAAGCCGCCGAAAAAGAACCGCACGCCCACCGTCAAAGTCGCAAAGAATATTTACGCCAAGTATTTCAAACCGGATCAGTCGGCCAAAGAAGTGCAAAATGTCGTCGCAAAGGCGCTCAGCTATTATTTCTCCCACACGCAAAGCCAAAAGCGGCAAGCGGAAACATCGTCGGCGTATTTTTCAACGGACGAGGACTATCATACGCCGGATGACGGCGCAGAAGATTACGGGATGGAACTGTAGCGGTTCCGCGAAGGGAACATTAGCAATCTAAAACAGGAAGGAGCGATAAACGAATTGTGTAAAGTGTACGCTGTTGCGTCGCAGAAAGGCGGCGTAACTAAAACGACCACCGTTTTGAATCTAGCGACAGCCCTCGCCCTGATGGGCAAAAAGGTTCTCGCGATAGATACCGACCCGCAAGGCAGCCTGACTGTGTGCGCCGGAGTAAAGAATCCCGATGCCTTGACTTATACCACCTATTCTTTGCTCACCGCTGTCATGAACGAGGACGATCTGCCCGAACCGGGCGAGTATATCGCGTCCTGTGAGAAAATCGACGTGATTCCTTGCAACATCACCCTGACGGCTTTTGAACTGAACCGGGGACATGAAATCGGCGCGGAAAGAGCGATAGGGACGGTCATTGAGCCGCTCAAAGAACTGTACGACGTGATCATCCTGGATTGCGGCCCGTCGCTCGGGATCCTGACAGTAGGCGCTATCGCCGCGAGCGACGGAGTGCTTATTACCGTCACTCCGCAGCTTTTGTCGGCTATCGGCCTGAAACTGCTCATCAAGACGATCCAAAAGGTGCGCCGGCACATCAACCCCGCCGTCAACATTGAAGGTGTGCTGATGACCATGTGCGACACCCGCACCAATCTCTACAAGGAAGTCAGCGAAATCATGGAAACGACGTACAGCGGGGCGATACGAATTTTCAGCACAGTTATCCCCCAGTCCACGAAAGTCGGCGAGGCCAATCTGCGCCGGCAAAGCGTGGTGCTGTACGATGAAAACTCCAAGCCGGCACAAGCTTACAAGGACTTTGCGAAGGAGCTGATGGCGAATGAATAACTATACCGCTGTAAAAACCGGGCCCAGACGCAAGAGCCGCGAAGAAACCAAGCGTGATGTCATGGCTCTCTTGATGGGAGACGAAGCGCCTGCCCTCGAAAAACAGCCAACCACCAGGTTGTCGCTGGACATCACAGACCTTGTGCCTTTTGCCAATCACCCGTTCAAGCTGTACGAGGGCGCAAGACTCGGCGATATGGCGCGGAGCATCAAGGAACATGGCGTGATCGTGCCTATCGTCGTCCGTCCTGTTGACGAGGATGAATTTACATTTGAGATCCTCAGCGGCCATAACCGGGTGAACGCCGCCAAAACCGCGGGGCTGACCGAAGTCCCCGCCGTCATAATGCGGGACCTGACCGACGAGGACGCGGCGCTTATCGTCACCGAAACCAATCTGCTGCAAAGATCTTTTGCGGATCTGTCGCACAGCCAAAGAGCTATCGCCCTCAAACATCACCTTAACGCAATCAAGGCGCAGGGCAAGCGAACCGACCTGATAAACGAGATAAAAAAGCTCTCAAACCCTGATGAATACAAGGGAAACGAGACTTCGTATCAAGTTGATACGAAGATGAGAAGCAACGAAAAAGCAGGAGCGCAATACGGATTATCAAGCGCAAGCGTGGCTCGATATGTGCGATTGAGCCACCTAACAAAATCAATGCTCGACCGGGTTGACACTGGCGAAATCCCCTTTATCCCCGCTGTGGCCCTATCGCACCTTTCACCCGATGAACAGGGCGAATTGAACCGTCTGCTGGACGGATCCGCCTACAAAGTGGATATGAAGAAAGCCGAATCCCTGCGCGAGTTTTCCGCGGGCGGGAAATTGACCCCAGATAATATGGCCCAGATCCTGTCGGGCGAACTGAATAGGAAAATCAGACCCAAAAACGCCCCGGCGCTCAAAATCACAGCGAAAATCTATCGGAAGTATTTTGACGGCGCCGCTTCACAGAGCGAAATGGCGGCAGTAGTGGATCAGGCTCTGGCGGAATACTTTGAAAATCACAAGGATGGAGAAATATAGGAGGTTCAAATGCGGCTGGGCGAAAAGCTGAGAGTCATCAGAATACCTGCTTCACAGCGCCAAGCTGTCAATCCATGCGGTTATGCTTTCTTTCGTCTGCCGTCCATTCAAGATTTTGCCGGCCATGATGGTAGCGGTCACGTCCACGCTCCCTTTCAGATGCGCCGTCGTTTCGCCGATGCCGCTGCTGCCGGACGTGGCGAAGGGGATGATGGTTTTTCCTGCGAAGTTGTAGCTTTCGAGGAAAGTATTGATGATGGTTGGCGCGATATACCACCAAATCGGGAAGCCGACGAACACCACGTCATACGCGCCGACATTGCCCTCCCTGTCAGCGATTGCGGGGCGCGAGGACTTATCGCCCATCTCAATGGAACTGCGGGATTTCTTATCCTGCCAGTCCAGATCGGCTTTTGTGTACGGTACTTGCGGCTTAATCTCATACAAGTCCGCGCCCGCCATCTCCGCCAATACTTCGGCGACTTTGCGGGTCACACCGCTCGCCGAAAAATACGCCACCAGCTTCTTGCTCAT
>JAISBV010000094.1 GCA_031266025.1 Eubacteriales Family XIII. Incertae Sedis bacterium | reverse complement strand
TTGGCGCAGCAATTTTGTGTCCCGGCAAGGCGCCGGGTTCCGCGAATACTTGTAGTATTCAAGGGTTCCGGCAACGCGGCCGGGGCGCAAAAGGGCAAGTCAAATGTACAGGTTATTTTCCGACAGTTCCTAAGGCCGCTCCGTTCATACAGCGGAGCGTTTTGCCGTGCGGATCGGAGGGAGCAGGATGCGGGTTTTTTCGGGCGTACAGCCCACAGGCAACATACATATCGGGAATTATCTGGGCGCGTTGCGGCAATTCGTCGAACTTCAGGACGAAAACGCGTGCGTTTACTGCATAGTGGATATGCACGCCATCACAGTTCCGAAAGACGCGGCGCTCTTGCGCGAGAATATACTTGACGTAGCCGCCCTTTACATGGCCGTCGGCATCGACCCGAAAAAGAGCGTTGTTTTCGTACAGTCGGATGTGCCGGGACACGCGGAATTAGCTTGGATACTGATGTGCAACACATACACGGGCGAGCTTGCGCGCATGACGCAGTTCAAAGAAAAAAGCAGGGGCAACGAATCGGCGCCGGCCGGGCTGTTCACGTATCCGGTGCTTATGGCCGCTGACATACTGCTCTACGATTCGGACGTCGTGCCCGTGGGCAACGATCAAACGCAGCATATTGAAATCTGCCGCGATATAGCGATTCGCGTAAACAACAGATACGGCAAGGTCTTCGTCGTACCGGAAGGCCGTTTTCTGAAAGAGGGCGCCCGCATCATGTCGCTCGACGACCCCGTTTCGAAGATGAGCAAGAGCGCGGAAAATCCGCTGTCGCGCATATCGCTTTTGGACGATGAAACAAAGATACGAAAATCAGTCATGAAATCCACGACAGACTCCGACGGGCTTATACGCTTCGATCCCGCAAACAAGCCCGGCGTCAGCAATCTGCTGAATATATACAGCGCGTTTTCCGGTCAGCCGGTCTCCGATATCGAAAAGAAATACGAAGGCGTGGGTTACGGAACGTTCAAGAAGGAATTGGCGGAATTGACAGTGGACGCCCTTGCGCCAATCAGAAAAAGTTATGAGGACATACGCCGTTCGGAAGAGCTTCGTGCCGCGCTCAAAGACGGCGCCGAAAGAGCGAACGCCGTCGCGGAGCGCACCATGGCGCGCGTAAAGGATTTCTTCGGTCTCGGCGCGAAGTAGCTCATAAAGTCAATCCCGCAAACAACCGACCGGGACGATATACACGCCGTCCGTTCGTCTGTACGCGAATTCCGAAGCGGTCAACACCATCAAAAATGACGGCTCCGGCATCTTTTCGTCATCGACTTTGTTTTTCAGCGTTTTCAGGTTTTCGGCGGCGGTTTCAATCTCTTTCGCGCCCATTTTTACCTCGACCGCACCCCAGCGACCGTCTTTTAACTGCACGACGGCGTCTGCTTCCAGACCACTCTTGTCGCGATAATAAAACACCTCGCCGTCGATCACTTGCGCGTATACGCGCAGATCGCGGATGCAAAGCGATTCAAAGAGCAATCCGAATGTGTTGAAATCTTGCAGCAGACCGTCCGGAGCGGCGCGCAGAACTGCGGCGGCGATGGACGGATCGACAAAATGCCGCTTGGGTGAGGTTCTGAGCGTGGTTCTTGAGCGCATTGCAGGATTCCACGCAGGAAGATCCTCCACCACGAATATCCTTCTGAGCGCGTTAAGATAAGAAGTGATCGTCTTTTCGGAGATATCGCCTTCGCCACCCGAAACATCTTTTCTCAATGTAACCAATGTCGCCGCCGAGGATACGTTTCGCGCCAAAGACCGCATCAAGGTTCGAACGCGCGCCGGATTTTTTTCTATGCCGTCCACTTTGGACACATCCGTATTGATAACGGCGTCAACGTAGTTATACACGCGTCGTAAGGCGGCGGTCTCCTTTTCGCCGACCGATGCGGGCCAACCGCCTCTGGCCAAGGCGAAAGCAAGGCGTTCTATTGTGAGCGAGGATATTCCGTCGCAGTCCCCGTCTCCGTCAAACAAAGCCTTCAATGAAATATCCCCGCTTGATTCTTTCGATTCAAACAGAGTCATGGGTCTCATGACGATCCTCGATATACGCCCGGTTCCCGGATGCCGCACGGCGTTGTCCGGCGGCACGGCAGAGCCCGTAAGAATGAATTGCCCGGTTTCGCCGCGCCGATCCACAGCATGGCGAACTGCATCCCATAACACGGGCGCCGTCTGCCATTCGTCGATCAGGCGAGGCGTTTTGCCGCGCAACAACAAAGAGGGCTTTGTATCGGCGGCTTTCATATGGGACTCGGCATAGTCGGGGTCTTGCATAAAAAGTATGCTACCTGCCTTTTCTTGGGCGGTTCGGGTTTTCCCGCACCATTTTGGCCCCTCGATAAGCACCGCTCCGGAAGCCTCCAAAGCCTCATCCAACACCTTATCGGCAATCCTGCTCAAATATTCGTGTTCCATGCTCGTCGCACACCTTCATCGGTTGAAATACAGCGTCTTATTCGTTTATTGTAAACCCGACTTCCGAGTTTGTCAAGTGTTTACTTCCTGATTTGGCGTGGTTTCACTTCCTGATTTGGCGTGGTTTTACTTCCTGATTTGGCGTTCGTCTCACGGTCATGCGCCGCCTTGCCGGCGTCGGTGAGACGGTACTTTTGCAGCTTGCTGTTCGGTACAGCAATATAACTTCATCCATTTTTAATGGCGGTATGCGTATTCCCCTGTCCCTGTACCTTCAATATTCTATTCTCGTCATAAGTCAGATGGCCTTCTGTTTCCAAAAATGACGGAAGTTTTACATTACATAAGCCCTGTTCCCGCAGCCAAACCAGAATGCTCTCCTTGGATGTAAACGGTTCGATCCGGTTTTCATTAACAAGAAGCCTCAGTATCAGGGAATTCATGTCTTCACCGATGTATTCATCTCCTATAAAAACAATTACAGGAGAATAAATTGTGCTTGTGTTAATGCGAAGCACGGTAAGGAGATCGCCTGCCAACGCAGCGGCACTTTCAAGCAGATAGGCGTTCCAAGGAACATCAAGCTCCGGAAACCGGCTGAAATCATCAATATTTTTAGAGGCGCAATACCCTCCGTGAGCGTGGACAATTTCGAGTATTTGTTGTGCCGTATCAAACACGGCATCATCATCAAGACCTGTGATATCTTTTCGCATCAGTGTTGTCTCGTCGACACGGATAAAATCCGGTTCGATAGATTTAAACAAGGAGCGAAGGGATAGATAATGAATCTCATTTTTATCACAAATATCTGTCAGGTCGTCAATATCTATCGAATCCGTATCTGAAATGTGCTGCAACAAGACACTGCGGTGCGTCAAGTCACGGTCATTACTAAGGGAAATATAAGGTCTTGAAAAGAAGAATTCTTCTTTGAACATATATTGCAGAACCCCAAAAAGATAACTGTGTGACTCTATGCTGTTGCGAATCATAAAGTCGGTGAATCGCAACATGTATTCATTGCAGAGCATTCTTGACGATGCAGGGGCATCGCGGCATACCGTCAGCAAGAACTCTCTCTGTTCTTGGCAGTCATCCTCACTGATATCCAACTGTGAAGCGTGCATGTAATATCCGTCATCAAGCATCACTACGTTAGAGAGACGTTGGCAGAAAAAGCCTATATTGATTTCGGTTAATCCGTTAAACTCATCCAACAATATGCTTATATGCACTTTGCTTCCATATTGCTCTACAAAGTGCTCAAACTCCGCAGTAAGATTGATGTCGGGTTCTTTGGTAATATAATCCTTACGCATAATAAAAGGACAACCGTATAATTTAAGCACACCTTGCAAGCAGTATCTGTTGTTAATCTGTGTACCGCTAAAACGCTCGGCGAAAGTATCAAAGAGTTCAGTGTATGTAAGAACAACACGCGAACTGTTCTCAATATAGGAATTTACATCATCAACAATGTCCTTATTTGCATTGATATAGGAATTGTGGATATACTTTCCTCTGTCAATCAGCACACCCACTTCGCTAACCTTTGTCTCAAGCGCACGGGCGGTCATTCGGTATTTGTTTCCGAAGATTTCAGGAATGTATGTCATGAAACGCTTTTGATCCGACTCGTCAGCAATTTTATATCCGTTCGGGAATCGGGTTCGAAGGATATAGTCACACATAAAAACACCGGTAAGCCTTGAGCGATGATAAAACATACCGGTACGCTTGTATTTTGTTTTTATCTGCATTTGTACCAACTCTTCGGGGATCTCATATTTATTTATGAGTTCTGCGATATGGTGCGGCATTTCCGATTTTTCAATAAACACAGGAATTTCGTTAATCAGCGCAGCCAAGGCGATATGCTCGGTTTCCTTGCCAAATACAATGGCGTTTGCTTGTAATGAATAGCGATAGGCATCGCAGTCAATGTATTTTCGCTTCGCCAGATACCAAATCATCCTCGCATCGGTCTCGTCAATATGCGAAACAATTTCGTCATAACGAAGGACGGCGTCTCCACTGCGCAAAGCGTGAATTATTGCGAGTATATCATGCTTTCTGCGTTGCGCATGATACGCTGAAGCAATATTGGCGGCAATCTTTTTCTCCACTTGGCGAATACGCTCACGGGTCACACCCATATTAACGCCAATAGCTTCAAGCGTTTCTCCTCGCAACCTTTGTTCAAATGCAAACCGAGCGTTTTCACGCTGTTTTTCAAGATGATCCCTCATCGGCTTGCAGAGCGCGGCGATATCGAAGTGAAGCCATTTAACGAAAGATATCGCGTTATTAAGAACTGCTGCCGTGTCTTCTGCGGCGCTCAAAACGAAGCGGACAAAGTCAAGAATCGTCAAAGAAGTATCCGGCGAAAAACCAAGTTCACTTTTTTCCAAAGCATTGCTTATATGATAGGCAAACATAAACGGTTTAACAGGCAATTTTTTTATTTCGACCGGCAATGAAGAAGCATTCTTTTCCAACGCTGTCTTCAAACCGTATAATTTAAGAGGTTCTTTATAGAAATTATACAGCATCTGCATAACTTCGTTTATAACATGCTTTCCGGTTGCAGCATCCAGAGCCATCTCTTTTCCTATAACCTCACTTGCGGATGCATATTCGGAAAAGGCGGATGTTTCAAAATCATTCAGATCGGAAATGTCATATTCTTCATCGCGGAGCATGGCCAATATATGTTTCTTGCAATCAACGCTAACCGGAATTGATATGTCGGTTTGCTCGTCATAATATGTCTCGTTATCGGAATGCAGTATTTGATTCAACGCCATAAATATGCGCTCTACAGAAAGCTTTCCCATATTTTTGTAATTGGATAGCTGTAGGGGCGACAGTTGCAATAATTCTCCGACGGATTTGCAAGAAACAATGGATTTGTCCTTTTTCAGGCCAATACTAAGGCTGTTGTGCGCCCTAACACCAACATCCGACGTTAATATAGGCATATCAATGTATCGCTCCCAATTAACATCGAAGATTTGACAAAGCGGCCTCTCGGATTCGAAGCTTAAACGACAAGGTTGAAAGGTATTGTATTTTTCGTTATTCGGTTGGGATTCATCAATTGCTTTTATCTGAGCTAAAGCCATAGTTTCGGTAGTAATATCTCCATCTTGCAATACGATAAAATCGTCTTCCGCTGAATCTTCAAGAACGGTCATATTTGTCATATCGCGCAAGAATACGCCACAGGAGTCCATCTCATCGCTTTTGCCTTCAATATCATTTGCGTTAGTTTCTTTCGTACTTGCCGCCATTGCAGCCTACCGGCTGCCACAAATATGCAGATAAAACTATTATCCTGCCAAGGTTATCAATATATATGACATTATAACGCAATATACGAAAAAAATATACAAAAAAATCACGTGGGGTTTGAGTAGTTACCATTATACGGAATTGGTCGTTACGGCGACGCCGATTAGAATATAGCGGTATTAAACCTGTTTTACTTCCGAATTTGGCATTCGCTTCAGGGCGCTGCCGGGAACAGAATTTCGATGCGCGTGCCGCGGGATTCGGCGCTGTGCAGCTTGATCTTCGCCTCGTGCAGCAGGGCCCCGTGCTTTACGATGGAAAGGCCGAGACCTGTGCCGCCCGCCGCCTTGTTGCGGCTCTTTTCCGTCTGATAGAAGCGTTCAAAGACGCGTTCTTGATCCTCGCGAGGTATGCCTATGCCCGTGTCGGCGACGGCAAACGTGACGCCGTCGTCTGCTTTCACAACAGACACGCGTATAAAGCCGCCGTCGACGTTGTATTTGACGGCGTTGTCCAAAAGATTTTGCAGCATCTCGTCCAACACGCGCCGTATGCCGATGATTTCCGCGCTTTCTCCCTCGAAGGCGACGTCTATATTGCGCTTGGCTGCCGCGCCTTGGATGCGCTGCACGGCGTCTTCCGTCTGCGCGAAGAGATCTATGCGTTCTTTCGGCAGTTCCGGCCCGCCCTCGTCCAACTTGGAGAGCAGCATAATATCGTTGACCAATGCAATCAGGCGCTGCGCTTCCGCGTAGATATTCTTCGCGAAGCGAGGTGCGTCCTCTTCCTTGGCCACGCCGTTCGACAGGATTTCCGCGTAACCGGATATGGCGGTCAGTGGCGTTTTGAGTTCGTGTGAAACGTTTGCGGAGAACTCTCGTCTCAATTTTTCCCTGTCCTCGCGCTCTGTCACGTCAAGCAGCATGAGCACGGCGCCCTGTATCTCTCCGCCGTCCGTTATGGGGTTCGCTATAAGCTGTATATGTCTGCCCTCCGCGAACAGCATGCTTTCTGCGGACGCGCCGCCGAGCGCCTGTTCAACCGCGCGGCGGAACGGTTCGTCGCGACGCAGAGTCAGCACATTCTCGAAACCCGCCGGACGCGTGTGCAACAGGTTCAGCGCGCTTTGGTTGCAGGAAAGAATACGGGCTTCGCCGTCCAACACGATCAAGCCCTCGCGCATATTCTCGGCGACGGCTGAAAACTCCAACTGTTTCTTTCGCATCTCCGCGATCTGCGCGGCGATACGGTCGTTCTGCCGCTTGATGCCGGCAAGCAGCGGGCTGAGTTCCTTGTATGCCGCGTTATCCTCGGGCAGCTCAAGATTCAGACGGTTTATGGGCGCCACTATCCTTCGTGCCGCGAATGTGCTTATCCACGCGGCGATGCAGAAAACCGCCGCAATTATAGCGAGGGTCAGCAGTATCATCCATCCGAGCGAGGCGAATACGCTGTCCGTTGTACCGGCTATGCGCAGCACGGAACCGTTCCGCAGTCGCGTCGCCAAATAATACGTCTGTTCACGCATCGTTTCCGAGAACCGTGTGCTCTCGCCGGAGCCGTTTTCCATCGCGGCCTTTACCTCCGGCCTGTTCGCGTGATTTTCCATGTCGGAGACGACGCCCGCGCTGTCGTACAGGACGACGCCGTCGTCCGCAATCAGGCTGACGCGCGGATCGAACGCGTCCGGTCTAAGCGACTCCAGATATTCGATACCCGCGAGTTCTATGGCCGCGCGCAGATAATCGAGCTCGACGGCAGCTTCCTGCTTGAAGCGTTCGGAAAAATTCCAATATGCCGCAAGGTGTATGAGCAAGGCGGTCAATATCACGGAAAAACCCGTAAGCGCGCACGCGAATATGAGGATGGATCGCTTCATTTGGACTCCCCTACCTTATAACCGAAACCGCGCACCGTTTGAATCAACTTGCCGCAGTCGCCGAGCTTCCCGCGCAGCGTGAGCACGTGCGTATCTACGGTTCGCGTCTCCCCTTCAAAATCATACTCCCATACGGCCGAAAGTATGCGATCCCGCGTCATTACGAGACCCGCGTTTTTCAGCAAAAATGCCAACAGGTCGAATTCCTTGCGCGTAAGAACGATCTCCGCGCCGTTTACCGTGACGACGTGGCGCGGAACACTCACGAACAGCTTACCCCTTCGGTATTCCTCGGCATCGCACGCGGCGGGCCCCGCCCGACGCAAGAGACTTTTGACCCGCGCCACGAGCTCCATCATTCCGAAGGGCTTGGGCAAATAATCGTCCGCACCCGAGTCGAGTCCCAGCACCTTATCGTATTCCGTTCCCTTCGCCGTCAGCATCATGACGGGCAGCTTGGCCGTAGAAGCGGACGAGCGCAGTTTCTTCAGTATGCCGAGACCGTCTTCCCCGGGCAGCATGATGTCAAGCAGAACGAGATCGGGCGCTTTCTCTCTTACTGCTAACCAGAAATCCTTTCCGTCCGCGAAACCCTTCGCCTCAAATCCCGTGTTTTGCAGTGTATAGATCACAAGCTCGCGTATGCTTGCTTCGTCCTCCACCAGATAAATCAATCCCGCCTCCTATTGCCCGTAACGGAGTATTCCACCCATTCGGCGATATTCGCGGCGTGATCGCCGATGCGTTCAAGGTATTTCGCGATCATCAAAAGATCAAGACAGGCGCCGCCGTTCTTGCCGTCCTTCGCGATAAGGACGATCAATTCGTCCTTGACCTTATAGAAAAGATTGTCCACCACATCGTCGTATTCGATAACGCTTCGAGCCTTTGCGAGATCGCTGCCCACAAAGGAGTCCACGCTGTCCGACAGCATCTTGACGGTAGCTTGCGCCATGTCTCCTATGCGGATATCACTCTTCACGGGGCTGCCTACCATAAAGGCCGAAAGCTCCGCTATGTCGAGCGCTTGGTCGCCTATGCGCTCCATATCCGCTATAATCCTCTGCGCCGCCGTGATTTGCCGCAGATCCCCGGCCACAGGCTGCTCGCGAAGCAAAAGCCGCAGGCAGAACGTCTCTATCTCGCGTTCCATCAGATTGATATCCTTTTCCGTCTGCGCCACATCTGCCGCGAGTCCCTTGTCTTCGTCGAGCAAGCCCTTCACGGCGTTGGCTATGGCTTCCTCGCAAAACGCGCCCATGCGAATGAGCGAAACGTGCAGCGCTTCGAGCTGTTTTTTATAACTGTCGCGCATCAGCCGAACCTCCCCGTTATGTACTCCTCCGTCCGTCTGTCCGACGGCAGGGAGAATATCTTCTCAGTGACGCCGTACTCCACGAGCTCGCCGAGCAGGAAGAACGCCGTCGTATCCGAGATGCGCGCGGCCTGCTGCATATTATGCGTCACGATAACAATAGTATATTCCTTTTTCAGCGTGCGGACAAGGTCTTCAATTTTTGCGGTCGATATTGGGTCGAGCGCAGAGGTCGGCTCGTCCATAAGCAGAACCTCCGGAGATACCGCGAGCGCCCTCGCTATGCACAGGCGCTGCTGCTGTCCGCCCGACAGCGACAGGGCGCTTCTCCGCAGCCTATCCTTGACCTCGTCCCATATAGCGGCGTCGCGCAGTGATTTTTCAACGATCAAATCGAGCTTGACGCCGGAACGGACGCCGTGCGTGCGCGGCCCGAACGCGATATTGTCGTATACGCTCATGGGAAAAGGGTTCGGCTTTTGGAACACCATGCCCACGCGCTTGCGCAGCAAATTTACATTCGATATGCGGTAGATGTCCTCGCCGTCGAGGAGTACCCTCCCCGTCACGCGGCAGCCCTCGACGACGTCGTTCATGCGATTCAGCGTTTTGAGCAATGTGGATTTGCCGCAGCCCGAGGGGCCTATCAGCGCGCTGATTTCATTCGCGGCTACGTCGAAGTTAATGTTTTTCAGGGCTTGAACGTCGTTGTAAAAGAGATCCAAACCGTTTATTTCAATTTTATGCGTCATTGTCGGCGCCTTTCACGTTACTGCTTCGGTTACTGCTCAAGGGTATGTTTAGCCGAGTACAAATTGGGATGATTCATCTTCTCCGTCATTCCGGGAAGAACTATCCCGGAATCCATAGTGTATTTTGGATTCCGGAACAAGCCCGG
>JAISBV010000067.1 GCA_031266025.1 Eubacteriales Family XIII. Incertae Sedis bacterium | reverse complement strand
GTCCTTCAGGTGCAGTATAACCCCTCCTCCATAAACTTCAGGGCGAATTCAAGACCCATCCCGGCGAATCGCTTGCAGCAGAACGTGGTCGCGGAGATACCGCCGCAGTTCACGAGGCCGCCCTCCGTCGTGATGTCCGTTCAGCTCGTGTTCGACGCGGTGAACGTCAAGGACAGTTTTATGGCGGACAAATTCCGCCTGTCGGTGAGCGACGCCATTGGCGGCGCCGTAACCGCCGTAAGGGTGCTCAGAGGAAAGAAATTCACGGTCAGGCCGCATACAAACGCCCTGTTGTACATGCTCATGCGCAAGGAATCCGCCCGCGTGACCTTCCATTGGGCCGATATGACGTTTCACGGCCTTGTGAACGAGGTACACGCGCGCTACACGATGTTCTCGGTGTCCGGGGAACCCGTGCGCAGCTTTGTCGATCTGTCTATAACGCAGCGCGTAACAGGCAACACCGAGAATCAATATTGGGAAAAGGCCTTTGACAAATGCTTCGGCGAACAGGACACAGACGGCCTATTCGGCGGGCAGCAAACAGGTCAATCTGTGGGGAATATGCTGAATCTCGGTTTTTAACGTTCAGCGACATGCCGGGCCTGATACTTTTTCCGTCATTCCGGGACAAGCCCGGAATGACCGTACTTTTGGTTTTTAACGATAGGGGTAAATTATGGCGCTGTTGCCACTCGGAATACTCCCCGGATTGGGCGGGGGCCCCGGATTCGAAACGCTGAAAAAGAAATATAACGATTTCTATTTTCCGCAGACCCTTATAGAGCTCGGCGGCAAGGAGCTTAAGGACAAGAGCGGGCAAATGGCCGTGAACGACGTTGATATCGAGTTGACGAGCGGTTACGAAGCTTCCGTGGCCACATTCAGAATATACGGCGTATTTCGTCAGGAATCGGGAAAGTTTGAATACGACGAAATAAAGAAATACGTCGTACTCGGCAACGCGCTGACGATCAAACTCGGTTATGCCGGCACGTTTGAAACCGTGTTCACGGGCTTTGTGGCCGGGGTGGATTTCATATTTTCGACGGGGAACCAACCCTATGTGGAAGTTACGGGCATGGACATAAAGGGCGTCATGATGTCGGGAAGCTATGCAGAACAGCTTGTGGCGACGTCATACGGGGAAGCGGTCAGGGAAATACTGCGCAAGACGGCGTATGAGCGATTGCAGGACAGCTCGGCCATAACGGGCGTATCCGTGAGCGATACGCCGGACAAGGAGACGGGCGGAGACCGCAGCGCTACCTCATACACCATAGAGATGTCGTCGGAAAGCGACTACGAATTTGTCATAAAGGCCGCGAAAAAATTCAACTTCGAATTCTTCACGGATCGGGGCAAGGTATATTTCAGAAAGGCAAAGAGCAACGCGGAAGCGCTGCCTACGCTCAGCATAAAGGACGGTCTCATAAACTTCGACATAGGCTACAGCATCACGGGCATCGCCGAAACGATAGAGGCGCGTTCCGTGGACGCGGGAACGGGAAAGATCATTTCGTCGAAGCTCAAGTTTACGAACAACCTGTCCGTGGGAAGCAGCGCAAAGAAGCTTATAGCCAAGAGCCGGCACGTGTACATAGATCCGACCGTAATGTCAAAGCAGCAAGCGGACGCGAGGGCCGCGTCATTGCTCGAAACCATGAGTTATCGTCTCGGTTCGCTGAACTGCGATTGCGTCGGCATACCGGAGCTCAGGCCCGGATGCTTCCTGACGATAGAAGGTCTCGGCGCGCCCGCAGACAACAAATTCTATATTACGGGCGTAACCCATTCTATATCCGCCGACGCGGGCTATAGGACGAAGCTTACGGGCTGCGCCAACGAAGTGAGGAAATAATGAGCCTTTACGATATCATCGACGAAATAAGCGAACGCAGCGCGACAAAGACGGAGACGGGCGACACGCGCGTGTACGGCGTAATGATC
This sequence comes from Eubacteriales Family XIII. Incertae Sedis bacterium, assembly GCA_031266025.1. Taxonomy (GTDB): domain Bacteria; phylum Bacillota; class Clostridia; order Peptostreptococcales; family Anaerovoracaceae; genus JAITLA01. The sequence goes on along the minus strand of JAISBV010000067.1, from coordinate 26,065 downwards.
GGCGTCGTCGCGAAGAACTATGACAAGGATATGCCGGGCCGCGTCTGCGTTTCCGTGCCGACGCGCGACAAAGAGAAAAACGAGCTTAAATGGGCGCGGCAGGCGCAGCCGTCGAGCGGCGCCAAGTGGGGGCACTATTTCCTGCCGGAGATCGGCGACCAAGTGCTGCTTAGCTTCGAGGGCGGCAACATAGAGAAACCCTATATCATCGGCTGCATCCCGAAGGACAACGCGAAATTCCTGAGCGGCTCGGTCGATGAACAAAACCAAATAAAGCGCATCATGACGAAGACCGGGAACGTCATTTCCTTTGAGGACAACAAGGAAGGCGACGGCGCCAAGGACAAGATCAACATCGAAACGGCGGGTCGTTCGCACGATCTGCTGCTCGACAATGAAAACAAGCTCATACGGCTGACGGACAAGGCTAAGGAGAATATGCTCGAAATCAAGACGGAGAGCGGGCAGATGACGATAAAGGCCAAATCGCGCCTGACGATAGAGGTGGGCGATCGGATAAAGATGACGTTCAACGGCGAATCCGGCGCGGTGAAGTTAGAGGCCAACGAGTTGTCGCTACAGGTTTCGGGTCAATTCAAGGCCAAGAGCGACGGTATGATAAAGATAGACGGCGCGCAGATGAGCATGAGCGCGTCATCCATGTTCAAGGCCGAATCGGGCGGAATGGTCAATATATCGGGCGCGCCCATCAAGATAGGGTAAGCGCGACGGAGCGACGTTATGGACGAAAACAGAGAAGCCTTCTTGGGTACGGGCATGAAATTCCCACCGAAGATAAACAAGAATTCAGGGCGTTTTGCCGTGAGCACAGGAGCGGAAAATGTCAAGGAGTCGGTATATATCATACTCATGACCGGTCTTGGAGAACGTTGGCTCGAACCGGCTTTTGGAAGCCGAATCATGAGCTACACATTTATAGACACCTCGCCGGCCATGCTCAACATGCTTGCCTCCGAGATAAGAGAGGCTGTCTTGGGACAGGAACCGCGCATATCGGACGTGGATATAGATTTTGAAAAGACCGTTTCGGACGGCTGTCTCATAGTCAATATCGCGTACAGGCTCCATGATAGCAATACGGTTGAAAATATGGTTTTCCCGTTCTATTTGGGCATAAGCGATACGGAGAGTACGGATGAATAACGACGATTTCAAGACGGACGGGCGCGACGCGGCCGACATTCGCGCGCAGATAAAGTCTCTGGCGGCCGCATATACGCCGGAGTGGCTTTTCAGCGAACAAAATCCCGATGTGGGTTCCGTCGTCGCCATGATATTCGCCGATCAAATGGCAGGGAATATAAGGCGGCTTAACAGAGCGCTTGACAAATTCCATACGGAATTCGTCAACCTGCTTGCACTGTCGCCGCTTCCGGCCCAACCCGCGCGCGGCGCCGTCGTATTCTCGCCCATAGACGATACGTCGGACGGCGCGGATATTCCGAAGGGCACGAAGCTGCTCGGATACGGTGAGAACGAAGATATACCCATAGTCTTCGAAACGGTGTCGGATATGTATGTAACAAACGCGAAGCTCACCGATTTGATTTCCGTTTCCCCTTCGGCCGGCAAAATCATCTCTGTCATGGGTTCCGCGCGCCGAGTTCACATCTTCGATGAAGAGGATGCGGACGGGGAAACACCGCAGGCGGACAAAATTCCCGCGTTCAGGCTCTTCGACGTCTCGGGCGCCGACATAGGACGTAACGCCTTGGTATTCTACCACAGAAACCTCTTCGATATGGCGGGGGGCGGAACGATATCCGTCCTAATAAAGAATGCCGAGATCGGAGACGAGCAAAGCTTCTGCGACCCGTCGAAATACCGTTGGTCATACCTGTCCGAAGAGGGGCCTCGCCCATTCGATGAAGTGAGCGAAAGCAACGGGATCATACGGCTTACGCCCGACGCGGATACGGCCAAGTTCAGCAAACGGGGAGAAATGTTCTCTGTCGTCCTGCTTGAGACGCAGACTTCGGTCAGGGTGAAGACGGACGTCGAGTTCATAGGCTTCAGTTCGTCCTGCGCCGATGTGCCGCCCGAATTTGTCACACATAACACATCCGATCTGGATATCGACGATTTCATGCCATTCGGCCCGACGGCTTCCGTCTTCGACGAATGCTATATCGGCAACGACAGTGTATTCAGCAAGCAAGGCGCCTTGGTCGGCTTTAATTTTACGCTTGAATTCAGGGAGAAGCTCGTCAGTTTTTCCGCCGAGGAAGAAAACGCAAATCTGAAGATCATAAAGCGAAAACCGAGAGCCGTGGCATTTGATACCGCGCATACTGCGGTTGAACGCGTTGCGGCGGAATACTTTAACGGTTCGGGGTGGCGTCGCGTGATTTTCGAGAGCGACATATCAACGTTGTTTTCGGGCGACGCCGCAGGCGAACTCGGCATGAAGTTCATATGCCCCGCAGATTGGACGCCGTTAACGATCGGCGGTTATACGGGGCGCTGTCTGCGTCTGCGCGTGACTCAGGCTGACAATTGTTACATACAGCCTTGCGTTCACAAAATGCCTTTGATCAGGAACCTGTCACTCTCATATCACTATCCCGACGGGTATCGTGCGCCCGACATTTTGGAACGTGTCGCTGGCACGCGCATAACGGATATTTCGGAGCAGGTGAGGAAGAGGCAGCCGTTTACCGCTTTTCTGCCCATGCCCTACGCGCGGAGCGAGCTCTACCTCGGCTTTGACCGCAGATTTGCGGGCGCGCCGATCAGCTTGCTGTTCGATATAAGGCGCAATACTCGTATCGGCAGACCGGCCCTGCTGTTCGAATATTCATCGTCTTCGGGGTTTAAGACGCTGAACGCGGCCGAAAGTATAGGGGATATGACGGGGCCCGGTATGCTGCAATTTATCCCACCCGTCGATTTCTCCGAACGCGACGTCGAAGGGGTTCATCGGTACTGGTTGCGCATTTCTGACAAAAATGGGAGCTTTGATTCACCTGAGCTCTTCAAACCGCTTATCGACGGTATACTCCTGAACGCGGCGGAAGTCCTCAACGCGGAAACGCTGCCGAGCGAATCCTATTATATCGACGCCGTTCGCCCCAATATGTCGTTTCGGCTGCCCGCCGGGGACATCCTTTCAGCGGACGTATTCGTAAACGAATTCGGTCTCCATACGGTATCAACTATGCGCCGCATGGCTGCGGACGATCCCGGGAACGTGCGTATATCGTATAATACCGCCGGTGAGATCAGCGAATTTTTCGTTCGCTGGGAAGAAATCGAGAATTTCGATTTGTCGGAACCGTCCGACAGACACTATCGCATAGATCGTATGCAAAACAGCCTTCATTTCGGCGACGGCATCTCCGTCATGATTCCCAAAGCCGTGAATGCCGAGGCGTTTACGGTCACGCTTCGATGCTGCCGCGGCGCGGCGGGCAATCTGCCGGCGGAGACTATAGTCGAGCCTTTCAACCGACTGCTGCATATAGACGGAGTTTCAAACCCGCTGCCCACTTGGGCGGGCAGCAATATGGAGAACAGCGAGCGAATGCACGCGCGCAGCGCGAATATCCTGTGCTCGCAGAACAGATTGCGCAGCGTGCAGGATTTCCTGCGCGAAGCGAGATTGTATTCCGATACTGTGGTTTGCGCAGCCTGCGCAGCCGGAAAGGATATATACGGGCGCCGTGACAACAGACGGATTACCGTTGCCGTACTGACGCGCGACTATTATAAAGGCGCGCACGGTTTTGAGGACATAAAGGAAGGTCTGGAGCGCCGAATACTGTCCAAATGCGACGCGACAATTTCCGAAGATATGCTCTCCGTCAGGGAGCCTGTATATGTGATACTTTCGGTTTCTGTGTTCGCGGGAATCGCGGATGAGAGAGAAGCTTTTACGGTTCGAAATACCGTTATCGACGCGCTTACGGAATTCATTTCCCCCATTGCGAAGGACGGGAGCGCCAATTGGGAAATAGGTATGCTCCCCGACGAGGTACAACTGCGGCTCCTGCTGAATTCGCTGCGCATAAAGGCGAGTATCCGCCGTATTGTTACATCGGCGCGCTATGCGGACGAAAAATGCTTCAAAGAGAGAAATCTGTCGGATATTCGGCCCGGGCCGTTTATGATAGGCGTGAACGGACGGCATACAGTTCATCTGATTCGAGATTGAACCTGCCCGTCATGATAAAATGACTTTGCTTCGCTTCGCATTTATGATAAAATACTATTTTCCGTCGGACGCCAAGGAGTGAAATATGCTTGAGAGCATAAATCTGAACGATAAAACATATGCGGAGATGTTGGAGGACGCGATATCGGATATACCCCTGTACGGCAGCGAGTGGAACAATTTCAATCTGTCGGATCCGGGTATTACAATACTGCAAAACCTGACCGCGTTCAACTATCTGCAGCAACTCGCCGTTAACACGGTAACGGACGCGATCAAATTCAAGCTGCTCGCTTTGCTTGGTTTCACGCCGAGAAAGGCGCAAGCTGCCGAAGTGTTCGCCGAGTTCGTAGGCAAGAAAGAGGTAGAGCTGCACAAGTACCGCAAATTCCTGTCACAGGATACGGTGTTTGAGATAGGCGAAGACGAGCTTTGCAGACCTTGGGGCTTGGAAGCCGTTTATTGCGAGGATATGAAAGGTTATTCGGATGTAACGGGTCTGCTTGACAGATCCCTGAATATAGGCGCCATAGCTGTATTCGGAACGCCTGTCCGCACAGGCGCCGCGCTCTGCTTGGTGCTGAACGGAAAGCCCGATATGACCAAGGAGCTTCTGCTGTATGCGGCCGTGCAGGACGATGAGGAACGCAACCCTTTCGAATCGAACGCGAACAGGCCTTTCGCCGAGGTCGTTTGGCAGATATATACCGCGAACGGTTGGGAAACGGCGGATGTCGTCGACGGCACCCACGGTTTTTTAGTGAGCGGCGAAATAATCCTGAAGCCTTCAACTTTAGAACCGGCCGTTTTCACCGGAGCGCCCGTTTCGGGCTACGCCTTGCGCTGCGCGCTCGCAGCCCATGAATACGACATGACGCCGAGACTGCGCTCGCTGACCGCGAATCTGACGCGGCTCGTTCAGCGGGATACTATGGCTGCCATGCATATTTTGCGCGGCGGAGTTTCGCGCGCCGTCTTCATAGATCCCGTCTATCCGTATGTCAGCGTATACGGACGCGAAAACGCTTCGTCGCGGTATCGCGCCTACAAGAACGCGGCGGAGCGCGCAGAGGACGGTGCATACACATATACCGTTGATCATACGGAAGACGGTATATTTGATTTTCGCTTTGACGGCGAAGGTGTTCCTCCGGGCGAAGGCGAGGGCGATTTGATCTTGGTATGCTGCACGGAGGAAATGGAACGTTTTCGATCACTCGGAGCAGTGCTCGGATATGTGGATCAGGAGATGGACATAGAATTATCGGGCGATATCATTACAGATGATTTTGTCATTATGCTCGAGACGACCGATCCGGACGGGCTGAAGTCCTATGAACCCGTAAAGCCGGGTGAAGCTTCGCGCGACGGGTTTTTGTATGAGCTGATCACAGGCAAAAACAAGGTGTGCGTACGAAATCCCGAGATAGGCAGAGACTGCAGAGCATACATAGTATCCTGTGCCGTGACCCTCGGAGCGGAGGGTAATGTGCGCGAAGAAAACATGTTCGAGACGTTCAAGACGGACGGCGATGATCATTCGGACGCGTACTTCATTAATCCCGCTCCGGGACGCGGAGGCGTGACGCCCGGAAGCCTGACAAACCTGCGCGGACGCTTCTCTTCCGGCATGAAGGCGCCGTGGACGGCTGTTACGGCGGCGGATTACGAATCCATCGTTCTCTCCGCGCCGGGTCTGTGTATTCATAAGGTAAAGGCCATTCCGAACCCATCGGAAAATCTCGTCCAAATAGTGGTCAAGCCGCGCGGAGAAAATCGTTTCCCGAACTTGTCCGCAAGCTATATAAGGCGCATAACGGAGCTTTTGGAATCCCGCCGTATGCTCACGGCAAAATTCGTGCTCGTTCAGCCGCGTTACCTCCCGATCAATGTAAGGACGTCCATATTCGTCAAGAGCCGTTCCGCCAACGCTCGTGCGGACATTGAGCGCGTGATCGGGGAGACTTTGGATTTCGTATCGTCGGATGCGGACTTTGGTACGCCGGTGCTGTTCGACAAGGTATTCGACGCGATTGCCGATCTGCCCTGCGTGATCACGATCACCGATCTGTCACTGACGCCGGGAAGCAGAGGGTTCTCCGTGCAAAATGGGCTCGATATTATACCCGAGGGGCGCTGCTTGTGCTATCCGGGCAAGATTTCAATAGAAATCAACGCGCGCGCCGAGCGATGACACTTAAGAAGTTAATCAAAGTGTTACTGCTCAAATATTCAATAAAAACTACTCAAACGCCGCGTCAGTTTTATTCAGATCGGGTTCTGAGAGGTGATTTGGCTCCCCGGAACGTACTTGAAGTTACGTGAGGAAGACAAATTACCTCTCAGGTTCCGAAATGGGCAAAAATCACGTGGGGTTTGAGTAGTCACCTTGGAAAGGGGATTTGACTTGGCTTCAGTAATAAAAAAATATCCCATAAACAAAAGCCGTTTCGCAACCGCCGTTATGGAAGGCTTCGAGTGTTTGGACGAGGGCGGGATTGCTACAATTGACACGGCGGCGCGGCATATCTGCTTCTTGGGACGTATAGACGGCGGACACCGCAGCTGTAAGTGGGGCAGACTGCGTTTCACTGCGCAATCGGATGAAGGCGCCATACCCGTGGTTCACGCCTTTGCCACAGACGACGAGCAGCTGATAGCAAGCGGCGAGGTCACGACCTATGATTCCGTCTTGCTCAACCCGCACGAGCCCGTAGGCCGTAAGCGCAGTCTCTTCGAATTGGCCGCCGCGTCGAAATTCGTCGGTAAAGAAGATGTTCTGCTGTACGAACAGGAAGGTCGATATCTGTGGCTGTGCGTCGAAATTCTCGGACAGGGCAGAGTCGTACTGCGCAATTTTGAGGTATTTACCCCGCGCGACAATTTTCTCGGATCATTTCCCGAGATATACCGCATTGACGGCGAGTTTTTTCATCGCTATTTGGCTGTGTTTTCATCGCTTTACTACGACCTCCAAAATACTATAGATTCCATGGACAGTCTTGTGGACGCGGATACCGCGCCCAAAGAAGCGCTGCCGATCTTGGCGGGATGGCTTGGTCTCGAACCGGACGAAGGCGCTTTGAGTGAGACGCAATTCAGGCTTCTGCTGAAAGCGGCGTATGAGATTATACGCGCAAAGGGCACGCGCAAGGCTGTACACGATGTACTGAGCGTATTCTTGGATCAGCCTTTCTACATCATTGAACAACGCGAGACGAAAGATATCATGGCCGGGCGAGACAGGGAGGTATGCGGACGGTTGTACGGCGACAGTTCATTTGATCTGACCATTCTTGTCCGGCATGAACCCGATGAGCGCTTACGCGACGGACTCAGGTATCTGATCCGGCAGTTCGCGCCGCTTCGCGCGCGGGTCGAGATCGTATTCTTGGAAAACACGAACCGCTTGGACGACTACACATATTGCGATATCAACGCGCGCATTACAGGTTTCGATGCAGGGCGCTTGGACGAAAGTACGGCCATGCTTGACAGAGCGCACTATATCGCGGATGAGACATAAAGTATACGACTTGCGTGCGTTGGCCCGATGTTTTCGCGCCTTCATTCCAATACAGTCATAATTTCCGACAATGCTTTCTTGGGCGGGCTTTTTTGATTTTCTTCGGGAACGCCGACCGATATGAGCGCAGCCATAAAATATCCGGGTTCGTCGAAGCCCGCTTTCTCGCGCATCAGCGCTTCTATGCCCTCGTCTGCATAATTCGCGCTCGTAAGCCAGCACGAACCGTAGCCGAGTTCTATCGCGCGCAACGTCAGATGTTCGATGGCCGCGCCGAGTCCTTGCATTCCGGGATTTTTTTCCAATATGAGCCATGAGTTATCCAATCCCGCGAATTCCATTTCGAAATAGCCGGACGGTTCGTACTGCTTCGCCATGACGACGAACAGTAACGGCGCCTTCAGGAAAAATAATGTAAAATTGCGCACGAATGTGCGGAATTTGTCGGCTCGTTTCCGGTCGAGCGCGTCCGTGATACGGCATATGCGCTCGTTTTCCTCCAATATCGCGTCGCCGACCTTTTGGATCAGCTCACGATTCTTAATGGCGATAAAATGCCAGTATTGCAGATTCTTGCCCGACGGCGCCACGCGCGCGGCGTCTACCATTTTTTCGATATCCGAAACGGGTATATCCCCCGGCTTATAACGGCGTATGCTCTGTCGTTTCTTGATTAAATCCATAAGTTCCATAAAACCCTCGCTTTGATACGTGCGCCGCTTCGCGGCGTTTTGTGAATGTCGCAGCAGGCGACGTTTTGTTTACTGTATTATTATACACCGGAGACGCCGCGCCGGGAATGCCTGATCGACAGTTGTGTGTTTTTTGCGAAATATTTCCCGGCGCGCCTTGCGCGGACGCTTTTGCTGTTGTAAAATAAGACAACGGTAAAACAGGCGTCTGTGCGCAAAACAACGAGGATATCGCCGGTGCGCGCCGTCGCCGTATCAGGCAAGGAGGCGAAGCTTATGGCTTATTATTTCGATGAACCGTCGCGAACATTCAGCGAGTATCTGTTGGTGCCGGGATATTCATCCAAGGATTGCAGACCGGAAAATGTTAGACTCACGACGCCTATTGTGAAATGCAGCAAAGGAGAAGTTTCTAAAATACTCCTGAATATTCCTTTGGTTTCCGCCGTTATGCAAGCTGTTTCCGATGATAAAATGGCCATAGCGCTTGCAAAAGAGGGCGGCATTTCTTTTATTTACGCCTCGCAATCCATAGAAAGCCAAGCAGCCATGATACGGCGCGTGAAATCACACAAAGCAGGTTTTGTTAAGAGCGATTCAAATATAAGGCCGGATCAGACCCTTGCCGATATTGTCGCGCTAAAGGAGAAGAGCGGCCATTCCACGGTTGCGGTGACGGAGGACGGAACAGAGGACGGCCGAATCGTCGGCCTTGTTACGAGCAGGAGCTATCGTGTCAGTCGGATGTCGCCGGATACGAATGTTTCGGAGTTTATGACGCCGTTTTCGGAATTGATATACGCGGAGGACGGTATAAGTCTTTCGGAAGCGAACGATATGCTATGGGATCACAAATTGAACGCGTTGCCCGTCATTGACAAGAACAGGCGCCTGACGCATTTTGTATTCCGAAAGGATTACGATTCGCACAAGGCCAACCCGAACGAATTCTTGGACGAAGACAAGAGATATATGGTAGGCGCGGGCGTGAACACGCGGGATTACAAGGAGCGCATACCCGCCCTCGTGGATGCGGGCGCCGATGTACTTTGCATCGATTCGTCCGAGGGCTATACCGAATGGCAGCGCGACACGATTCATTTCGTACGAAAGAAGTACGGCAATGATGTTAAGATAGGCGCCGGAAATGTGGTGGAGCGCGACGGTTTTAACTTTCTGGCGGATGCGGGCGCCGATTTTGTCAAGGTCGGTATAGGCGGCGGTTCCATCTGCATCACGCGCGAGCAAAAAGGCATCGGTCGCGGTCAGGCGTCCGCAGTTATAGACGTAGCCGCCGCGCGCAACAAATATTTCGCCGAAACGGGCGTATACGTTCCCATTTGTTCCGACGGCGGTATCGTGTACGATTATCACATGACTTTGGCCTTGGCCATGGGCGCGGATTTTCTGATGCTCGGCAGATATTTTTCGAGATTCGACGAAAGTCCTACGAATAAGCTGAATATCAACGGCAGCTATGTCAAGGAATACTGGGGAGAGGGTTCGAATCGTGCGCGGAATTGGCAGCGCTATGACCTTGGAGGTGAGAGCGGTATGTCATTTGAGGAAGGCGTCGACTCTTACGTTCCCTATGCGGGCAGTCTCAAAGACAATGTGAGCCTTTCGCTGAGCAAGATGAAATCGACGATGTGCAACTGCGGAGTGACCGATATCCCGAGTCTTCAGCGAGATACAAAGCTGACGCTTGTGTCCGCTACGAGCATAACGGAGGGCGGCGCGCATGATGTTATATTGAAGGAACAGACCGCGAATATCAGGTAGAACGCGGCGCGAGAGACGGGCGACGGAACAACCGGGTTGCGGACAGTTGCCGATAAAAGGAGTTTTTGTATATGGATAAGCGCGAAACCGTGTGGGTAATAGATTTCGGGGGTCAATACAATCAATTGATCGCGAGGCGCGTCAGGGAAGCCAAGGTGTACTGTGAAGTAGTTCCTTGGTTCAGATGCGAGGAGCGCGCCGGGGACGAAACGCCTGCCGGCATGATATTCACGGGCGGCCCGGCCAGCGTATACGAGGAAGGCGCGCCCACATTGCCCCGCGCGCTCTTTGAGCGCGGCATCCCGATATTGGGCATCTGCTACGGCGCGCAGCTTATGGTTCATACGCTCGGCGGGAAGGTCGTCAGCCCCGATTATAAGGAATACGGCCGTGTGAAGCTGAGCCGGGGTTCCGGCGACGGTCCGATATTCAAGGATATTCCGACGGAAACCGTATGCTGGATGAGCCACACGGACTATGCCGAAACCGTTCCGAGCGGCTTTCGCGTGACGTCCGTAACGGAGAATTGCCCCGCAGCTTCGTTTGAAAACGCCGAGATGAAGTTGTACGGCGTTCAGTTTCACCCGGAGGTGCATCACACGCCCTTCGGTCAAAAGCTGCTCGAAAATTTCCTGTACGGTATATGCGGCTGCGCGGGCGATTGGACTATGGCAAATTTCGCGAAGGTCAAGATTGAGGAAATACAGAGACTCGCGGGCGGCAAACGCGTGCTGTGCGCCCTTTCGGGCGGCGTCGATTCATCCGTCGCCGCCGTGCTGACGCACAGAGCCGTCGGCGACAACCTGACCTGCATATTCGTGGATCACGGTCTGCTGCGCAAGGACGAGGGCGATAATGTCATGCGGGTTTACGGCGAACAATTTCATATGAATATAAAACGAGTCGACGCTGCGGATCGCTTTCTCGGCAAGTTGGCCGGGGTCGACGATCCCGAGCAAAAGCGCAAGATCATCGGCGGCGAGTTCATTCGCGTGTTTGAAGAGGAAGCTCGAAAGCTTTTTGACGATGGCGGCGGCGCGGAATATCTGCTTCAAGGTACGATCTACCCGGACGTGGTGGAAAGCGGCAGCGGCGAATCCGCCGTGATCAAGAGTCACCACAATGTGGGAGGCCTTCCCGCCGATATGAAGCTTTCGCTGCTCGAACCGCTGCGACTGCTGTTCAAGGACGAGGTGCGCAGGGTCGGCGAGGAACTCGGCATAGCGCCGGAGCTCGTCTGGCGGCAGCCTTTCCCGGGGCCCGGGCTCGCCATTCGCTGTCTCGGCGAGGTGACGCCCGAAAAGCTGCATATTATCCGCGAATCCGACGCCATCCTGCGCGAGGAAATCGACGCGTACAATGAAAGCCTGTTCGTTAAAACGGGCAGGCGCAACTACGGGGCCGAACCGGGCGGCGACGCCGCCGAACGCGCCGTGTGGCAATACTTCACCGTCCTGCCGAACATCCGCAGCGTCGGCGTGATGGGCGACTTCCGCACCTACGACCACGCGATCGGCATACGCGCCGTAACCTCCGTCGACGGCATGACCTCCGACTGGGCCAGACTGCCCTACGACATATTAGAGAAAATATCCAACAGGATCGTGAACGAGGTCGACGGCGTGAATAGGATCATGTACGACATAACGAGCAAACCGCCCGGAACGATTGAGTGGGAATAAATAAGCGATATCCGAAATGCCTTGCTATAAGCGGGTTTGCGGCGCTTCACATCAGCCGTTGATACCGGTTTGATACTAACTTTATCCCCCACGAATATTTAGACAGAGTGAAAAACTCCCGTCTGAACGCTAAAGTTCAGGCGGGAGTTTTGCGTTTGTTGGAAAAGGGGGTTACTCATCAGATGAATTATTTTTTTCGGCTCGTATTTTATCAAGCGCGGCTTTCGTCTGCTCGGCTTCGCCTTTTGGGTAGTTGTAACGCCAAGCATTATATTCGTCCCCCGTAATTTCGCTGTTGTCGCGCTTTTCGGATTCCCGCCGCCATGCGCTGAACATATCGAACATAGAAAGATACGCCGCGCCTTTGGATTTGTCGAGCGTCAAACAAAGCTCGCCGTCAATGCTGTTTATCTTGACGCCATATAAATCTTCAAGTGCGAACAGAGTATGAGCCAAGCCCACATAGCTTTCAATATCGGGAATGCTCAGCGCTTGCGGACGGACGCCCAAAACATGGGCGAAGTCGGCAATCATCTTTTCCTTTGGTGTTCTCGCGCCGGATTCGTATTGCGCTATGCGAACGTCGGCGGTCTTTTCATCAAAGCCGATTGCCATTCCCAAATATTTTTGTGTCATGCCTCGAAGATTGCGGATATATCTGATTCTTTCACCGATAGCCATAGCGTTGCCCGCCTTCCCAAATATTGCGATAGAAGAAGTATAGCATATATGTTTAGGAATAGTCAAGCGTAACTTAAATAAAAAAGTTAAAGCTTTTTTCTGAAAAACTCTTGACTTAACCGAATAAGCTTAGTAAAATAGAGATTACTTAAACTAATAAGTTTAAGTTGAGCAAAAACAGCAAAGGAGGAATAACGTGAGCAACACATTCATGCGGGTTGATGAAGTAGCGGAAGAGCTTGGAGTGTCTAAGCCATACGCCTACAAGTTGGTGCAAAAACTCAACGAGGAACTCAAACGGAAAAATTATATTACTATTTCCGGGCGAGTGAGCAAGCAGTATTTTCAAGAACGAATTTACGGCCTACGGGCCGGAAAGGAAAGGAGCGAGTGACTATGCCGGCATACAAGGACGAAAACACGGGGAAATGGTATGCGTCGTTTTATTTTACGAATTGGAAAGGGGTAAAGGAAAAGAAACTAAAACGAGGCTTTACCATAAAGCGGGAAGCTCTGCAATGGGAGCGGGAATTTCTGCAACAAAAGAACGCGGATTTGACGATGAGCTTTTCGGCATTTGTCAAAGTCTATATGGACGATATGAAAAACCGAATACGGGAGCATACTTGGCAGACAAAGATCAGCATTATTGAGTCAAAGCTCCTGCCTTATTTCGGGGAAAAGAAGATGTGCGAAATCGCGCCCAAAGATATTATCAAGTGGCAGAACGAAATGATGGACTACCGCGATAAAAACGGCAAGGGGTTTTCGGCAACATATCTCAAAACCCTGCACAATCAAATCAGCGCGATTATGAACCATGCGGTGCGGTTTTATGATCTCAAGAACAATCCCGCCGCCAAGGCCGGGAGCGTGGGAAAAAAAGAGGCCAAGGAAATGCTGTTCTGGACGAAGGACGAATATTTGAAATTCGCGGATTCCATGATGGATAAGCCGTTGTCGTTCTACGCCTTTGAGGTACTTTACTGGTGCGGTGTGCGTTTGGGCGAAATGCTGGCTCTCACGCCTACGGACTTTGATTTTGAGAAAAACACGGTTTCAGTCACAAAGTCCTATCAACGGTTGAAAGGCAAAGATGTGATCACCGACCCCAAAACGCCCAAAAGCAAACGAGTTATTCAAATCCCGGAGTTTTTAGGCTCGGAAATACAGGAATATATCAAATCGCTCTACGAGTGCGCTTCCACAGACCGTTTATTCCCTGTGACGAAAAGCTATTTGCACCATGAAATGGACAGGGGAAGCAAGGCAAGCGGCGTCAAACGGATTCGAATTCACGATATTCGTCACTCCCACGTATCGCTTTTAATAGAAATGGGATTTTCCGCTGTGGCGATTGCCGACAGGGTAGGTCATGAAAGCATTGATATAACCTATCGTTACGCACACCTGTTTCCGTCCAAGCAAATAGAAATCGCTGATAAATTGAACATTGAACGTGGAGGATTTTGATTATGTCATTAAAGGTATATGACGATCAAGGCAGATGGAGAAACAAAACAGTGGCGTTCCGTATGTCGCCGGAGGAGGACGCGCAGCTTGAAAAAGCTGTGGCTCTGTCCGGCTTGACGAAGCAAGACTATATCATTCGGCGGCTTCAATGCAGGGATGTGGTTGTACAGGGCAATCCGCGCGTATATAAGGCGTTGCGGAATCAGATGGCTGACATACTCGCCGAGATGAAGCGCATTAAATGTGCCGAGGATATTAGCGATGACTTCCACGATCTTCTTCTGCTTGTAGCTGAAACGATGAACGGAATGGCCGCTGAATCGTGATGAAGTGCTTAATCCACCATCGCCGGCGGCCGGTAGGCCGCCTTTAACCCCGTAGGGCGCAATGCGCTTTTGATACGCAGTGTCAAAAGCGCTTTTGCGTTACTTTTGACAAAAGTAACAAAACCGGCTTCGCCGGAAAGGAAACTGATTTTAAAAGGAGCGGCGACATTTGAAACGGACTATCAGCATGATGATCGGGAAAGGTTCCGTCAATCACAACAGCAGAAGCTTTCACGCACAGAATACAGACCCGGAGCGCAGTCATTTGAACCAGTGTTATTGCAATGAACCGATAAAGGAAGTTTATCATAAACTCTTTGATGACGCCGTTGCCCGGTACAACGACAAGCAGACTCGGAGCGACAGAAAGATTGATAATTACTACGAAAAAATTCGGGCCGGGAAACAAGAAAAGCTGTTCCATGAGGTCATCTTTCAAATTGGCAATAAGGACGATATGGGCGCGGCAACAGAGACCGGGGATTTGTCCGTGAAAATCCTTGATGCGTTTATATCCGATTTTCAGAAACGAAATCTGAATTTATACGTGTTCTCCTCGCATTTGCACATGGATGAAGCCACGCCGCATTTACATATTGATTTTGTTCCTTATATCACCGGAAGCAAGCGCGGATTGGACACAAGGGTTTCGCTGAAACAGGCGCTCGCGACGCAGGGTTTTACCGGCGGTACTCGGCAGGAAACGGAATGGAATCAGTGGGTGTTATCTGAAAAAGAACAGCTTGCCAAAGCCATGGAACGCCATGGAATCGAGTGGGAGCAACTTGGTACAACCGGCAAACACTTGAGTGTCATCAATTACGAAAAAGAACAACGAACCAAGGAAGTAGCGGCGCTTGAATATGAGATCGGTTCTCAGGAGCATGAGCTTGGTCAATTGACGCAACAGAAACAGGAATTGCAGTCGGAAATAGAAACCGCCGACAAGAAACATGCTGAAATCGCGAAACGGCTTGCAAAAGTGGAAAAGCAAGAGAATCTGCTCACTTTGAACACACGACGCTATGACGAGGAACCGGAATGGCAGTTACCGGAGCCGCCTGTATTGATGACAGCGAAAACCTACAATGCAAAAATCGTTGCGCCGTTCATAAACAAGCTGAAGAAAGTCATTCGTAGTATTGTGGCGCAGTACCTTGAACTGAAATCATCGGTCAACGATTTGCGGCGCTCGCTGTCCAAAGCGCAAGAGCGCGCGTTTTCGCTCTCCGGGCGTCTGGATGAGGTCATAGAGGAAAACGCTAAGTTGAAAGAGATTGCCCACAATTATAGCCGCGTGAAAAAGGTTCTGGGGCAGGAGCAGGTTGGTGAGATTCTGCAACAAGCGCGGGAAGCGGAACAGGTCGCCGTTGCCGGGCGGACTGTTCACGGCAGACGCGACCGGACACGATAAAATTCTATAACGCAAGCGGTTTGGGCGGTCATACTGTAATAAACAGTATGACCGCACTTTTTCAGAAAGCAGAATTTCTAAGCTTGGAAAAAGATTATCTTGACATTCCCTTTTCTGTGGATTACAATATTTAGTGGAAAACAGTATTCGTCGGCTTGAGGAGGCACAATATGTCGATAAGCTATGATAAATTATGGAAACTGTTGATTGATAAGAAGATGAACCGCACTCAATTGAAAGAAGCGGCGGGCATCAGTTTCAATGTATTGGCGAAAATGGGCAAGCGCGAGCCAATATCAATGGAGAGTATGCTGAAAGTATGTAAAGCTCTCGACTGTGACATATCGGATGTAATGGAGATTGAAAAGGCGGAGCAATAGGGTTTGCGAAAGCCCTGTTCAAAGGGAGATCTGAAAATGGCTATAGTACAGAAATTGAACACGCAACTGGTTGATTTGTCCCGGGCGCCTTGGGCAATGCACGAATTTTTTGCGGGGAGCGGACTGGTTGCTTATGGGTTGCAAGGTATGTTCAGTCCTATATGGGCAAACGATGTGAGCGAAAAAAAGGCCGCAGTTTATCGCGCAAATTTTAAGAATAATCATTTTGTGTTGGATGATATAAAAAATATTAACAGGGCGCATTTACCCTGCGCGCATTTGTCTTGGGCGAGTTTTCCCTGCCAAGATTTATCCCTCGCAGGTTCATTGGGCGGGATCGACGCGGCGCGCAGCGGCCTTGTGTGGGAATGGTTTCGCATACTTCGTGAGATGCCGCGCCGTCCGGCAATTTTACTGATTGAGAATGTGGCGGGATTACTTTCAACGAATAAAGGCGGAAACTACACTAAGCTTCATTACGCTTTAATGGAATTGGGTTATAAAAGCGGCGCGATGCTGATTAACGCGTCATATTTTGTTCCGCAATCAAGGCCGCGCGTATTTATCATAGCCGTCAGAAGCGACGTTGCTATTCCGCAAGAATTGACGGATACAAAGCCGAATTGGCTGCATAATAAGACAGCCGCCGATTTGGGGAGGGTTTTGCCGGGATGGATTTGGTGGCGCGCCGAAAAACCGTCAAGGCGTTGCGCTCATTTGGCGGATATCATAGACTTTTCTCTTCCTTATGATAAAAATAATGTGTTGCGTTTAATATCTTCGCGTCATAAGGAAAAACTCGACCGCATGGAAAGCGCTGCGGTAACGGGTTATCGCAGGACACGGAGTGGAAAGCAATGCTTGGAATTGCGTTTTGACGGTGTGGCGGGTTGCTTGCGGACGCCGGAGGGAGGCAGCAGCAAACAATTTCTCATTGTCAAGCGCGACGGTGAATTACACGCGCGGGTATTGTCTCCGCGCGAAACGGCGCGGTTGATGGGCGCGCCGGACAGCTTCGTGTTGCCGGATATCTATAATGACGGGTATAAAGCTATGGGGGATGCCGTTGCTATGCCCGTTGCAACTTTTATCGGAAATGCGTTTTTAATGAAATTAGCGGAGGTGGCATACGGTGAACAATACGACGCCGGATCAATTCAAGTATCAGTCTGAATTATACGAGTCCAGTTCGCAATCTCAATTGCATGAATTTCAAGCAGAATACAAAACTACTACTAAAGGGCCTCTTGCCCTGTTGATTCAGTTGACGAGATTAGCCTCTGCAAAGGAATTCCCACTCAACCCGGATGATTTTCTGGCTGAGAGCAAAGGACAAATCGCCGGTTTGGGCGGCCCCAATCTCAAGAAAATACTCAAGGAGCATGGCATCACACAGACCTTGGCTTCGGAAGGCGGACGGACAAGCCGTGGAAGTATGGGCTTGATGATGAAATACATTGACTTCCTTAATGAATTGCATGATAAGATTGGAAGCGTGGATTTCAAGGCGTTGGAAGCCTATTGGGCTGAACAGATTCGTGAGTTCTTTCGCAATCAGCCCTTTGAGTTGACTGCCGACACGTCAAGAACCGTCGTTGCAAGTCTCAACGAGCTGTTTGATCAAGCGAGAGCGCGGCAGAAGCAGAATCCCGGCACTCAGTATTTAGGCGCAATGTTGCAACACTTGGTGGCGGCGAAGCTGTTGTTAATCATGCCGCAGGACAGTTTTGAAATACACGGCGCTTATGTGGCGGATTCTCCGACAGATCGCGGCGGTGATTTTGTGATAAACAATACGATTCTTCATTGCACAACAGCCCCCGGAGAACCTCTGATACAAAAGTGCAAAGCCAATATCCACGCCGGATGTCTGCCGGTTATTATCACGATATTTGACCGAGTAAAGACGGCCTTTGACTTGGCCGCCGACGCCGGTTTAAGCGGACGGATTGAGGTATGGGATATTCAGCAGTTTTTATCCACAAATATCAGCGAACACAGCCTCTTTGACGGCGTGGCGAGAAATGCACAATTGGCTGACATTATCGAGAAATATAACGCAATTGTTACGGAAGTAGAAACCGATCCGAGTTTACGGATTGAGTTTGAAGCGAAGTGAGGTAGAGCAAATACTATGGCGCAGAAACTAACAAGTACGCAAGTTCTTTTGAACGAATATATTAAAAAAGAGTATGCCGAAAACCCACAGTATCAAAACGAAGGGAATTTCTTTGAATTTTTTGCGGCCGCACAAGTCCTGAAAGAACGTGATTTGAGCGATGAAGAAATAGAAGCAGGGATTTGTGGTACAGCTCAGGATGGTGGTTGTGATAGTTGTTATTTGTTTATAGATGAAATTCTGATCAATGATGACACACCGTTAGATCAGTTTAAGCGCAATGTTAATATTGATTTTTACATTATCCAAGCTAAAAACAATACTTCTTTCAATGAAACGGTTTTTGATAAATGGAAAACAACTTGTTCAAATTTGTTGGACATGGATAATGATATAAACAGTTTTAGAGATAGATATAATTACAAAGTAAGACATGTATTTGAAATGTTCAGGAATGCCCGGATGTCTTTAGTAAGAAAGTCTCCCAAGGTTAGAATGTTTTTCTGTTATGTGACAAAGGGGACTAGTATTCATCCCAACGTTGAAGCTCAGTCAGTGGAACTGAAGAAATTGGTGAAAGAGAGTTGTTCTGATGCTGTTGTTTCGATTGATTTTATTGGATCAGAAAAAATTTGGGGACTTGTTAACAAAATAATAAACAACGAGTTTCAGTTAACACTTTCAGAAAACCCAGTGATGAGTCCTTCTTCAAAAGTATTTGTTGCATTGGTAAAACTTAGAGATTATTACAAATTCATGATAAATGAAAATCAAGAGCTAACGAGGCACATCTTTGAGGCAAATGTTAGGGATTATCAAGGTAAAGTTGCGGTTAATAAGGATATTCAAGAATCCTTAGAAACTCAAAATGAAGAAAATTTTTGGTGGCTTAATAATGGTGCAACAATTATCGCTTCTGATGCTAAAATTGCTTTTGGCAAAACACTTATTATTAATGATCCGGAAATAGTAAACGGATTACAGACGTCAACAGAGATATTCAATTATTTTAAGAAGCATCCTACTCGCCTTGAAAACGATGATAGAGAAATTTTAGTTCGTATTATCGTACCCGAATCAGAGGCTTCAAGAGATAGAATTATTTTTGCAACAAATAACCAAACACCGATACAAAAGTCATCTTTACGCGCTACTGATGTTATACATAGACACATTGAATCATATTTTAAGAACCGTGAGTTGTATTATGATAGACGTAAAAATTTCTATAAAAATAACAATAAAAAGAGCAGTCAAATTGTTAGTTTGCCATTTCTATCCCAATGTTTAATATCTGTTCTTATGAAACGTCCAAATGACGCGAGGGCAAGGCCATCAACATTATTAAAAGATGATCAAACATATAATAATTTGTATGGATCCGATCAACTAGAGCTATATTATAATATCGCAGTTGTCGGAAAACGCGTTGAAGCGGTGCTTAAGAAAGCGGAGAGTTATTCAATTACACAGATTTCAGATATAAAATTTTATGTCCTGTTTACAGTTTTTGCAAAAATACTAAAAAGAACATCGATTACGGGAAATGAAGTAGTTGATGTTCTTTTGGATGACATTACTGAAGATTTTATCATTCAATCTGCCAATATGGTTTTTGAAATCTATCAAAAATTAGGCGGTGATGATAGAGTCGCTAAAAGCCAAGAGCTAATTACTGAACTAATAAAGGACCTGCAAATTGAATTTAATTTCAATTAGTCATCATGGCAGATATGTTTGACCCGCAAAAACGAAGCGAAATTATGTCCAAGGTACATAACTCCAACACCACGCCGGAAATTCGCGTTCGCAAATTGCTTCACAGCATGGGCTATCGTTTTCGACTGCAAAGGCGCGACTTGCCCGGAAATCCGGATATAGTTCTGCCGAAGTACAAAACCGTAATCTTTGTCCATGGATGCTTCTGGCATGGATGCCCAACTTGCCGACACGCAAAAATTAGGCCGGTAACAAATGTGGATTATTGGGAGAAGAAACTGAACCGCACATTAGAGCGGGACAAGCGCAATGTAGCGGTTTTGGAGGAAATGGGTTGGCGAGTGTTGGTGATTTGGGAATGTGAGACGAAGAAAAGCGTTACAGAAAAACTTCTGCAAAGAATCTATGAAAGTTTGCCACAAGACACATAAATGAGGGAGGCTTATGTCAGAAAAAGTCGAATTGCACAATGCAATATCCGATGCAGATATTGAGAAGACAATGTTTGAACAGTATAAAATGTATGTGGAGTTGACCGACAGAATTAGTCAGCGACGGATTGCTACTAATAACTTTTATATTGCCGCTAATGTGGCTCTTCTTACGATAGCTTCTTGGTTTAAAGAAAACTTTGGCTTCTATGTACTCTTAATTTCCGGCATTGGCATAATTATGGCGCTACTTTGGTTTTTTTCGATAAGGAGCCACAGACAACTCAATAAAGGTAAATTTGAAGTTATTCGGGAGGTAGAGCGAAAATTGCCGTTGAATTTGTTTGCATATGAATGGAGTATCCTAAAGGAAGGGAGATCATTTAAGACTTATTGGTCATTTTCACATGTTGAGAAATACATACCAATAATTTTCAGTATATTGTATTTAGCCTTAAGCATTATGGAAACAATAGGTTGTTAATCAAGGAGAGTGGCAAACATGAGCAAGAAAAGCACAAACACGTTTATTGCACATAGGTGGGATGGGTCTAATGACTATGACAAAATCGCAAACGCGGTTGAGCGAGCAGGACTTAAACCATCTGACCGATCTATATCGGAAGATGCCCCATTAGACTCAAAAGGCAATCATCTAATGCACGACATATATAATAAAATTGATAGCGCCAGCACAGTCTTTGTGCCTGCAAGACCTAGTGCGACAAAAGAAGGAACCGTTTCCCGTAAAGAAATTGAGCATGCGATGGAGCAAGGGAAAACGATAATTGCGGTCGATACCGGGGCGACAAAGAGACATTCTTCTTTCTTTTCCAAGAACGATATACCTGTTGTTCCTGCTAGAAAGGACAGCATTGCCAAAGCCGTCCGAGAGAGCGAAAATGTCAAATGAGACCGGCAACAATCCGGCAACAAAAAAATCGGTAACGTCAGACAGTACGGAGAAATTGAGGAAAATCAGGCGTAAATCATCAGAGAAAATAAACTGATATGTTTAGAATATGATTTGCGCAACGGAGTGGGAGTATTGGCAGACCGAACAGTGAAGGAGAAGGGAATGACGCATGGATTATGAAGAGTATGAAAAGAAATGCGAGCAAATACAGGCCGAGAACGAGAAACACCTTGAAGCATTTGAGGTCTGGCTCACCAAAAAGGAACTTTCGGAGAAAACCATCTATCAGCATCTGGGGAATACCGAGTTCTATCTCAACACATATCTTTTGCGAGAAGATGCCATTGATATGAGACAGGGTTGCCATCAGTTGTATGACTATTTTGGCTACTTCTTTATTCGCAAATGCATGTGGTCGACACCGGGCAACATCAAGACGACCGCAGTCAGTTTGAAGAAGTTCTATAAATGTATGTTGGAGAACGAGAGGATCGCCCCTGAGGAATACGAGGAACTCTGCGAAACCATTGAGGAGAACATGGAGGAGTGGCAGGAGACCTGTGGCATCTATAACGATCCTTCACAAGAGAACCCATTTGCGTACTTCTAGTCAAAAAAGTAGTACATGACCGATGACTTGTCTCAACCCTCGTCGTACATCACAAACCGAACAATGTGTGCCGAATTGAGCCGGTTTCATTATCGTCTGCTCATACGTGTGGACGACGAGAACCGTTGCGAGTTCTACCTGAAAGAAAGCGCGGAAGTAACCGGACATCGCGGCAGTTGGAGTGGCAGATGGAGGAAATTTTGCGTGATACTATTTTGATACTAAAAAACCTTCTTGCCTCAAATAGCAAAGGGAATGGAGATAATAGAAGCGAAATAGAATAACATTATCTAAACAAACAAGTTTAATATCCATATGAACTTGGCGAGTGGGAGTAGTAGAGAGAATTAAGTTTGCGATGGTAAACCAAGGTATTTCGGCTCGAAAGCAGTTGCCGCCTATTGATGATGATTCAGACGACGAAGACGACGAAGACGAAGACGATGAGTGACCAAGAGGAAACGACAATGAGTGATAACGAAAAGAAGGCGGTCGTGCAAAATGTCTTGGTGAATTATGAATTTCTCCCCGCTGCACCGGAGGATACCGATGTCAGTACAGAGAGATTTACGAAGTTGCCATTAGGCAAATTAGCGGCAGTAGGAACTGCCTTTGAGCCGATAGCTATGGCGATTCAGACTGCAATAAGCGGAGCCGGTGGAAGTGGGCTGTATTGGGTCAATGCAGGTGGCGGTCAGATGTTTAGCAGTGGCGACGGGTTTATAGGAGCAATTAAGGCGGCCAACGGAGGCGTTGGCGGCGGCCAAGCCCTGCTCAATCCGATTGCCATGAATCCCTCAATGCTATTCATGGCGATTGCGCTGTATAGCATTGATAAGAAGTTCGACGCGATACAGGAAACGCAAAAAGAGATTCTCGCGTTTTGGAACAAAAAGAGAAATCGAAGCTCAAAGGAGACTTAATCTATTTGACCGATGTGCTGAATAACTGCAAATACAACCGGAACAATGAGAAGTACAAGACCGCCAATCATATCAAAGTCTTGGATATAAAGCAGTCATCGGAGCAGAGCATACTTTTCTATCGGAAGCAGATCGGCGAGAAAATGAAAAGCAAGGCATTTCTTCATGGCGACAAGGATGTGAAAGCCAAATTGAAGAAGATAGATTCTGATTTTGAGGGCTACCAACTCACGGTCTATTTACATGTCTTCGCATCGTTCCTTGAAGTCATGCTCCTTGAAAACTTCGATTCAGGCTACCTTAATGCCGCCGGAAAAAAAGTCAATGATAACGCTCTGCATTATCGAGAATTGTACACGACATGTTACAACCGGATTGAGCAGTATTCACAGTCTTCTTTGGAATCGCATTTTGTTAAAGGACTGTCTGTGATTAGCAGTTCGGCCGGTAAGACGATGACAAAGGTTCCTGTTATTAGTAAATCGCAAGTTGACGAAGCCCTCATTGAATCGGGCAATAAGTTGAAAAGGTTCAATTCCAAAAGGACTACTTTCACCATGAAGCCGCTTATGAAGCATCAAGACAGTTCAATTCGACAATTCGCCGACAGCATTGACACTGTGAATCGACTTTACAACGAACCGCTTGAGATGCTTGTCGATGAGGAAAACATCTATTTCGCCTTGTCGGAACACAGTATTGATTGAGGGATATTGCTGATAGCGATGTCCATGTAAGCGGGTCGAAATACCAGATGCGAAACTCTTGAAGAACATCGCTATAGGTTAGAACGCGAAGCTTTTGGCGAAGCGTATGAATAAGAGAGCATCCGGCGAGCGTGTTATAATTATCAACAGGAGCGAAAACGAATGGACAAAATAAACGCAGAATTGCTTGAAATTCTGCGAGGGTTAATTGAACATTGGGAGGATGAGGTTGTCGAGTTCAAGCAGGCGGGCAACGGCTACAAGCTCGATGACATCGGCAAATACTTCTCGGCCATTAGCAATGAGACGAACTTGCGCGGCGTACAATACGGCTGGCTCATCTTCGGTGTAAACAACAAGACCAAGGCCATTGTTGGCTCGGACTACCGCAATACGCGCGGGTTGGAAACGCTGAAACACGAGATAGCCCAAGACACGACAGGCAATATGTCGTTCATCGACATTTTTGAGGTCTATGATGGTGACGACCGCGTCGTGATGTTCAAGATTCCCGCCGCCGTTATAGCCATGCCGACCGCTTGGAAAAATCAGCTAAGTTGACATTGTAAACGCGACCTCGGCCCGATGCGACGGTTGCATTGAGTCGTTCAAAGTACCGGGTGGCATTAAGCTCGGCAAGCGCCGAGGTTCGGGGCGTCCCGGCGGGGGTTTGGGGGCAGCGCACCCATCGTAAATTCGGGCGGAAGGCGCCCTTTCCTTCCGGACATTCATGCGGAGCCGGCGGAACTCTCCGTAGCGGAGCCGGCGGAGCTTTCCCGTGCATGTCGGTTGTCCCGGCGCTTTGCGATGCCGGGGCATGTCGACAATTCCCCACCCTTTTTTCATGCTCTCCTTACGCAAAAAATCACAATGGGTTGCATTTTGTGTGGCAATGTCTCGTTTTTTCCCGCAAAATAGTATTGTTGCGCCTTGCGGACGCATTTTGAAAAGGAGAAATCGACATGGCCAAGAACAAACACCTGACCGACTCCGAACGCTTGGAAATCGAACAATGGCTGAGGGACGGCATTTCCATCAAACAAATAGCTGTGAAGCTTGATAAAAGCACATCGACGATCTCGCGTGAAATCCGTGCCCACGCTCTTCAAAGCGACAAGTACGCGCCGTACCGCGTCCACAATCGGTGCATAAGGCGCAACGTCTGCAAAAGACGGCAGATATGCGAGGACAAGCCGGACTGTACCAAACGCTGTTCCTTGTGCAATCTTTGCAACAATCTGTGCGACGATTACCGGGAAGAGCTTTGTTACATGCTCTGCGAGCCCCCGTATGTATGCAACGGTTGCCGGGAAGAACGCAAATGCACATTGCGGAAAAAGTATTATCTCCACAAGCCGGCTCACGACGCATACCGCGAAATGCTCAGGGAATCGCGCGCCGGAGCGAACATCACCGAGGACGAACTGCTCGCCCTCGACGAGTTTGTCAGCCCGCTCATAATGCGGGGGCAGTCGGTTCATCATATCGTCACACACAACCCCGACAAGTTCAATGTCAGCGAAAAAAGCATTTACCGCTATACCGCAGGCGGATTGCTCAAAGCCAAGAACATTGACATGCCGCGCGTTTGTCGCATAAGACCGAGAAAGTCCAAGCCCGTAGAGCACAAGGTGGACAGCGGCTGCCGCATCGGGCGCAATTACGCCGATTTCACGGCGTTTACGGAGCAGTACCCTGTTTCCGTCGTTGAGATGGATTCCGTCATCGGACGCGTCGGCGGTAAAGTTTTGCTCACGCTGATGTTCAAATCCTGCGATCTCATGCTCGCTTTCATAAGGGATCGGAACACCTCCTTGTCGGTGATCGACATTTTTAACCGATTGTACGGAACACTCGACGCGAAGTGTTTCATCTCATTGCTGCCGGTAATTTTGACAGATAACGGATCTGAATTCTCAAACCCGAAAGCATTGGAGTTCGACGCGCAGGGCAACCGCAGGACAAGAATCTTTTACTGCGACCCCTGCGCGTCGTTCCAAAAGCCCAATGTGGAGTTGAATCATGAGTTCATCAGAAGAGTCTTGCCCAAAGGCTCTTCCTTTGACAACTTGGTTCAAGCCGACATCAATCTTATGATGTCTCACATCAACTCCTATTCAAGAGAGAAGCTTAACGATAAATCTCCGCTTGAGATGTTCGGCTTCCTCCACGGCTTCGATGTTCTCGAAAAGCTTGGGCAAACCGGGATTTCGGCAAACGATATATTGCTGAAACCTTCCCTGTTGAAGAAGTAGTTTAACCGCGCAAAATCCGCAAGGCGCACACAACATCACAGCTCCTCTTTGGGGGACGCATTTACTCCGGCCGAAAAACCGAGATTTCCGCCCCCTTGTTTCAGTGTACCCTTTTTCGGAGTGAAATTCAACAATATCTCCCCAAACAGCTCCGTTTTATCGCCTGAATTCCTTTGATTTCCATTTTCCGCAAAACTTAATGCAACTCCCCGGCATTTACTCCGGCAATGGTTTCATTTACTTTGTCCCCCCACG
>JAISBV010000038.1 GCA_031266025.1 Eubacteriales Family XIII. Incertae Sedis bacterium | reverse complement strand
CGGTTTCAGGGCGATACTACGCCAACTTTAAGTCGGAAGATTTCGAGGTATGACGAACAAAGGGGGCTTGCAAGGATGTTGACTGAATATGCCAAAAGAGAGGAAATCCCGGAGATAGCTGCGTTCATCGACTCGGCGCGGAGGGCGGCGTACCGCCATATCCTCGCCCCTGAGTATCTGGCCTCAATGAGGGTGGAAGAACGGATCAAGGGGCTTTTGGAACGCTTTGACAGCAGCCACTTACAATTCTTGCGTATGCGTGACGGCAACGGAATCGCCGGCGTGGCTGTATTCGGCAAATCCATTACCGAGAGCTATCCCGACGACGGCGAGGTGTCCGCCCTCTATCTCAGGTTGGACTGCACAGGCAAAGGCTATGGCCACGCCTTGTTGGGTAATGCGGAAACCGCACTTGTCGAAATGGGCTATACCGCTTTTGTGATAGATGTGTTTACCGAAAACGAACGGGCAATAAAGTTCTATAAGGCTCATGGGTATAAACAAATTGACGAAAACCGGATTGAATTTGGCGGCAAGGAATACCCGTATACGGTTTTTCGTAAGATTAAGGAGCGTGAGTGATATGGAGAGCGTGAGTCAAACGCGAACGCAAATAATCGGCGACATCGCCGTTGTATACAGTGAAACACCGCTCATCACAGATGGTCGGTCGGCGCTTGACTTGATTGTCACGTTTTTTTATGAGCAAAACATCACAAAGATTGCGGTCAATAAAGCTGCCGTCAGCGAAGATTTCTTCAAATTGTCCACGGGATTGGCGGGAGAGGTCGTACAGAAATTCGTAAATTACCATTGCCGCTTGGTCATCATCGGCGACTTTTCGGGCTTCACGAGCAAGCCGCTTCACGATTACATTCGCGAGTGCAATAACGGCAATCAGTTGAATTTCGTCGCCGACGAGCGGGAAGCCGTCAAACGCTTATGCGGAAAACGCGGCGAATACAATGAGTTCTATCACGGCACAAAAGCGGATTTGAAGATTGACGATTTGCTTACGCTGGGACTGAAGTCAAATTACGGGCAAGGCATACAGGCAAATTACGTATATTTTACCGCGACGATGGACGCCGCTGTTTGGGGCGCGGAGTTGGCTCAAGGCGACGGCAAAGGCAGAATATACGTTGTTAAGCCGACAGGAGAGTTTGAGGACGATCCGAACCTCACGGATAAAAAGTACCCCGGAAATCCGACGCTCTCATTCCGCACGAGGGAACCTTTACGCATTGTCGGCGAAGTTGAGAAATGGCAAAGACACCCGCAGGAAGTATTGCAAAATATGCTTGACGGGGTTGCGCGGGCGAAAGAGCAAGGCGTTGAGGCGATAAATGAGTAACCATAATTATCAGATGACATCTGAGAAATAAGGGTCAGGAGTGCAACGATGGTCTATTCTTTCAAGGGGACGGTGGAACTGTTTGAACGCGAGAAAGGCTGGTACTATGTTTCTGCTCCGACCGAACTTTGCCTGCCGCTTGAACATCTCGCCGACCGCAGCCTGATCGCGATTACGGCCACAGTTGGCAAAACAAGCTGGCCGACGTCGCTGTTGCCGATGGGCGACGGGACACACTTTATCGCGCTCCCCGCCAAGGTTCGCTCAAAAGAGAAACTGATGCTCGGAGATGCGGTTGATGTGTCGTTTGAAACAAGGCGGCGTTAATCGTTTTGTTTTGATTTGAAAGTTTTGGGAGAGTGATTATGTACTTCGAATACGGCGATAAGGAAACCGAATACTTGAAACGCAAAGACAAGCGGCTCGGCGAGGCGATTGACGCAATCGGGCATATCGAGCGCGAGGTTGACGGCGATTTGTTTTCGTCCGTCGTCCATACCATTGTCGGACAGCAGATTTCGTCCGCCGCGCAGAAAACCATCCGGATGCGCCTGACCGACAAACTCGGCGTAGTCAGCGCCGAAACGGTCTGCGCCGCTTCCCGCGAGGAAATCCAAGCCTGCGGCGTCTCGTTCAGGAAAGCGGACTACATCAAGGACTTCGCCGAAAAAGTGCATAGCGGCGTGTTCGACGTTGACGCGCTCCGCTCCCTGCCGGACGCGGACGTGACAGGCAAGCTGTCCGCGCTGAAAGGCATAGGCGTGTGGACTGCCGAGATGCTGATGATTTTTTGCTTGCAGCGACCCGACGTAATGAGTTTCGGCGACTTGGCTATACAGCGCGGTTTGCATATGCTCTATCATCACAGGAAGATCGACCGCAAGCTGTTTGACAAATATGCCCGCCGCTACTCACCATACGGCACGGTGGCGAGTCTGTATCTATGGGCTGTCGCGGGAGGCGCGATTGCCCAAATGCGCTACTACGCGCCGGGGAAGGCGGCGAAATGATTATGAAAAAAGCGACTCCGCTGATAATTTGGCTTGCGTTCATGGCTGTCGCGGCGACGCTTTGGCTCACGCTTGATAACGTATTCTACCTTTTTAATTTCCTCTACATAGGCACGGCGGTGAGTGTCGGCGTGTTCCTGTTCGGTCGCGGGAATAAATACGCCCGCGTCGCCGTGCAGTTGGCGGTCGGGCTGTATATGCTCGTCTATCTCGGTATAATCAGGCGCGAGAATATGCAGATTGAGGGCTTTTGGTTTTACTTGTTTTCCGGGCTCTTCCAATCGGCTGTCATTCACTATCTTGTGGCAAAAATCGCAGGCCCGCTTATATTCGGGCGCGGATGGTGCGGTTATGCTTGTTGGACGGCTATGGCGCTTGACTTTTTGCCTTGGAAAACGCCCAAAAACCCGCGAATAAAACGGTTGGGAGCAACCCGCTACGCTCTGTTTATCTTGTCGCTTGCGTTCACAATCATTGTTATAGCCGTTTACCGTGAGAGAACAGAGCAGGTGATGTGGGGCGCGTTTATCGCGGGCAACGCTTTGTATTACATCGCGGGCATCGCGTTCGCCTTCACGCTCAAAGACAACCGCGCGTTCTGCAAGTATGTCTGCCCGATTGCGGTGTTCCTGAGACCCGCGAGCTACTTCTCACTCATTCGCGTTCAAGCAGATGAATCGAAGTGCATAGACTGCGGCGCGTGTGAACGCGCCTGCCCGATGAACGTCAAGGTGCGCGACCCGAAACGCTCGCGCGCGAACGGCACGGAATGTATCCTTTGTTTTGCGTGCGCCAAGTCATGCCCAAAGAAGGCGATTTGATATTGTCACTCGGCAAGCGGCTTTTGTGTAGAATGAAATGTCATCTTGGCATACGCGCTATTGTTGCGAAGAACAACGATGTTTGAAAACCGGCGGAACAGTGGAAACAAGCGGAATCCAATGAGGGTTCCACCAACGGAGGAATGAAATATGCTGACCTTTATCTGCTATCCGAAATGCTCGACCTGCCAAAAGGCGAAAGCCCTGTTGGACAGTTACCACGCGCAATATGAGATTCGTGACATCAAGACGGACAACCCAGGCTATGACGAGTTGAAAAGTTGGCTCGCTTTAAGCGGGTTGCCCATTAAGAAATTCTTCAACACGAGCGGTCTGCTCTATAAATCTCTGGGGCTTAAAGACAAACTGCCGTCCATGAGCGAAGACGAGTGCCTGAAACTTCTCGCTACGGACGGTATGCTTGTGAAACGTCCGCTGCTTGTGGATGAGTGCCGCGCTTTGGTCGGATTTCAGCCGCGCGAATGGGAATCCGTGTTTGAGTATGACCGAAAGAAAACCGATAAGATTTTCAACGACTACTTCAACGAAATGCTCGAAATCGTAAAACGCAGAGAGGAAGCGGAACTCGCAAGACTCGAAGAGATAGCGGATAAAAGCCCGAATAAAATAAGAGTGGTCAACACTACGAGCGGCAAAGTCGCCGTACAAAAATTCGACATACCGATTTTTAATGACGCTGATATTGTTCTTGGTCATGCCTCCCATATCGAGCGGATTCACGGTTGCCGCGATATTGCCGTCAGTAAAGAAATATTCGAAGAAAATTTCTTCGATTTATCTTCCGGTTTGATAGAAGAAACTGCTCAAAAACTCGCCGGCTCCGGTTTTAGACTTGCTGTTGTCGGTGATTTTTCCGGTTACGCGAGCAAGCCTTTCCATGACTTTATATACGAAAGCAACAAGGGCAGGCATTTATACTTCGTCGCCGATGAGGAAGAAGCGTTGAAAAAATTGGGAGGATAGCGGATTATGGAGTTTTCATTTTACGACACGACAGATAATGCCGCGCCTTATTCTTTGGTGTTGGGCGCGGACAAGAACTGTTGGTTTTCAGAAAACAGGGCAAACAGAATCGCGAAACTTTCGTCAAATGGGAATATTGACGCTTATGACATACCCACGTTGAATTGCGGAGCCTCTCTTGTAACAGCCGCTGAGAACGGAGTGTATTTTACTGAATACAACGCGAATCAAATCGGCTTCATTGATTTTGTCGGCCACATAATTGAATACCCGTTAGCGACAAAATGCTCTCCATACGGCATCACGGTTGACGATGAGCAAAGCGTTTGGTTTTCGTGCATGGAAAGCAACCAAATTGGTCGTATGCGCGGAGGCGAGATTGTCTGTTTTGATATTCACACGCAGGCGTCATATCCGTCTTTCTTAACCTCAGGCAAAGATGGTACTCTCTGGTTTTGTGAGAATCAAGGAAACAAGATTGGACGAATCTCAAAACACGGGGAAATCACGGAGTTTGCTTTGCCATCGCAATCATCAGCGCCGGTTGGCATCGCGTCGGGGAAGGAT
>JAISBV010000037.1 GCA_031266025.1 Eubacteriales Family XIII. Incertae Sedis bacterium | reverse complement strand
CAATTCCCTATATTCGTGATTCTCTGGTTGGCGGTTGCATGGGAATGGCCGCCTGCGGCAAATTGGAATTTATGGCTGATTGGGGATTCGACATAGAAAATGTTACGCAGCCCGTATATATGTACCATTGCCGCGACGACTCGGAAGTTCCCTTTGCGATGGCTGAAAAAACAAAAGAGTACCTGCCGAACGCCGCAATGTTTGCCCGCGACACAGGGGGGCATCTTTCGCCGGAATTGATGACAGACATGATGGAAACCATAAAAGGGATTCACCGCGTCAAATAAACAGGAAGGATAACAAGTACAATGCTGAATTATATCGGTTTCGCCATGCTGATGCTGTTTTTCGTCCTTATGATCGGGCGGGGCGTCATAATGAAACGCAACGGAATCGCCTTGTTGGTTATCGGGCAGAAGGATAAGCGGGAACTTCCGTCGTTTATTTTGGGCTACGCGCTGATGATTTATATCGTCGCGTCAAACTGTTTTCCCCTGCCGATGTTCGCTTTCGCCAGCCGTTTTTTCTGGAGCGCGGAATGGCTGCGCTGGATCGGGGCCGCAATATGCGCCGCCGCGCATATCAGCTTTATCGCGTGCATGATCTCTTTTGGCAATTCATTCCGTGTGGGCATTGATGAGAAACACGCGGGCAGGCTCGTGATGACCGGCATGTACGCCCGCAGCCGCAACCCGATGTACACCTCGCTGGACGCGCTGTTTTTCGGGATATTCCTTATTTTCCCGAATCCCGGCGTGTTGCTCGTGCTGGTGATGATCTCCCTTACACTCCACTTCCAGATCAAGAATGAGGAAGCGTTTTGTCGCAAGCATTACGGCAAGGATTATATCCGCTACTGCGAAAAGGTCAGACGGTATCTTTGAAGGATACGGTATGGATAATACAGAACCGGAACATATTGGGAAAACATTCTACTCGGAACACGCCGTAACATCCGGCGGCGCACGGATTGTCCTGTCCGTGTGGGAACCGCCCGCGCCGGAGGCCGCCATCGTTTTTATTCCCGCGACGATGGTTCACCCATTGTATTACGAGCCGCTGTTGCGCGGCTTCGCAGAGCGCGGCTTTGCCGTCGTCGGTCTGCACCCGGTCGGACACGGCAAAAGCCCC
The DNA here is from genome assembly GCA_031266025.1 of Eubacteriales Family XIII. Incertae Sedis bacterium. Lineage (GTDB taxonomy): Bacteria > Bacillota > Clostridia > Peptostreptococcales > Anaerovoracaceae > JAITLA01. The sequence continues at coordinate 4,986 of JAISBV010000037.1, read as the reverse complement.
CGCGACGTGAAACGATACACACTCCGCGACATCGTTCAAAACGGGCGCGACACTGTGACGTTCGCGCTTGAGCGCTTCCGTCTGCCCGTAATCGCGTTCGGCTCCAGTCAGGGCGGCATTGTCGCGGCGGCGCTTGCCGCCGAGGACGGGCGTATCGCGGCGGCGTTTCCGCACAACGTAATGCTGTCGGAACTGCCGGACAGCATAGCGGTTTCGCGTTTTCCAAGATGGTTCAGGCATATGTACCGCCCGATGCAGGGTGCGCTGAAGCTCTTTGCGAGGTTGCTGCCGGATTTGCGACTGCCGCTTGACTTCTATCTCGACCGCGCCCGAATCGGTAATGAGTCGGAGGTTTGGGAACCGTTCGAGCGCGATCCGCTGTGCCTGAAACGCTACTCGCTCCACTTCCTCGCCAGCCTGTTCACGACCCGCTTCCCCGGTCTGACGGACGGCAGCGTCCGCTGCCCGCTCTATGTCGTCGCTGACAGCGGTGACAGACTGTTCACGCCGGAATATACGCAGAAAGTATTTAATCGTTTGCGCGCGCCGCATAAAGAGTTGGTCGTGTTAAACACCGGCGGGCATATGCTCATGATCACTCACCCGCGCGAGGTCTGCGACGCGCTTTCGGCAAAAATACGCGAGGTATTGAATGGATGAGATCATGGCGTTGTTGCTTGAAAGTGTAATCTTATGCGGGCTGTTTACGGCGCTCATCCTGCCGCCGCTGTACAGAAACCCGCTGTCACAGATCGCGAATTATCCTGCCGCGATCCGGGCGCGCGTCGAAGTTCTGCCGCGATACAGGGACGCGCTCCCGCAGGTCAAAAGCAAAAAACGCGCCCGGAAAATAGTATTCGTGGTTATAGCTGTGTTCGCGTTGGCCTCCCTCGCGTACTTTTCAGGCAAGCGAACATTCGGAGCGGCGTTCGTCCATCTGTTCTTTCTTGCGTTCGCTGTGAATCTGTACGACCTTATTGTGCTGGATATTCTGATTTTCTGCCGCGACAAACGGCTCAGAATCCCCGGCACGGAGGATATGGAGCGCGAGTACAGAAATCCGGCTCACCATATAAAATCCGCCGTCAAAGGAACGGCGGTCAGCGTCATTCTTGCCGTACCCGCAGCAGGGCTGGTCGCGCTGACAAACCTATTATTGAAATTCTAAAATGGCTGCGTTAAAATAATCGTAGCGAATAATGAGAGTTGTGGAAGTTGTGGAAGTGGCGGCGGGGTGAGCGATTATTCTATTCCAATGAAATCGGGACGCTCTGCGACTGCCCGCCCGATTAGGCGTCGAACGGGGACGGAGACGAGGATGAAAAAAATACCGGCGGAGGGAAAGAAGTAAATGGGAAACCGAAAGAGCAAGGATAACGCAAAAGACGGCGCGCTGATCCTCGCCGCGAAAGCAGCCGAACTCGCCGCGAGCGAAAGCGGCGTCATTGACGAGACCGCTCTCTTTGAGCGGGTCGCGGCGATTATCGAACGTCGTAAAAACAACGCCGCCGCATACGCGAACAGCGAGGGTACGCTGATGTTTTGGGAAGTCGGCCAATACATCAACTCGGTCATTCTTGATTTCAAGCGCGCTGAGTACGGCAAAAAGATTTTCTCGACGCTGGCGACAAAATTGATCGCGCGATACGGGAAGAGCTTTTCCGAGCAAAATTTATATCGAATGACGCAATTCGCCGAGCGGTTCAGCGATTTTGAAATTTTGTCGCCGCTGACGACAAAATTGAGTTGGACGCATTTTTGCGAACTGATTCGCGTAAAAACAGGCGAGGCGAGGATGTACTATGCCGAGGATGCCGCCGCCAGAGGCTACGGCGTGAGGGAACTGCGCCGCCGTATATCGCGCAAGGGATATGAACGCCGCGAGATAGCGAATATGGAACTTACGGAAACGTCCTCCGTGCCGTTCAACGTGTTCCGTGATCCATACCTGCTCGACCTATTCGGTCTGAAAGACAATTATCTCGAAGCTGATTTGGAGCAGGCGATCCTGACCGGGATTCAATCGTTTCTGTTGGAGTTCGGTCACGGCATCGCGTTCGTAGACCGGCAGAAGCGGATGATTCTGGACGGCAAGGACATTGTGCTTGATTTGCTGCTGTACAGCCGCACCCTCCGCCGCCTGATCGCCATTGACCTGAAGATTGGCGAGTTCAAAGCAGCCTATAAAGGACAGATGGAGCTATACTTAAAATGGCTTAACCGTTATGAGCGTCAGCCGGGCGAGGAAGCTCCCATCGGGATTATCCTCTGCGCCAGCGCAAGCCGCGAGATAATCGAACTGCTTGAACCGGACAAAACGGGCATCGCGGTAGCGGAATACTGGACGCATCTTCCCCCGAAAGCGGAATTTGAACGCAAAATCCGCGAGATACTTACTGAGGCGCGGGAACGGCTTGAACGCCGCAAACTGCTCACGGGCAGCGTCATTCAAAGGGAGATTGACTATTTCATTGAACCGAAAGACGATGATGACGAATGGTAAAGATAAGCCCATGTATTTCTTCGCCGAACCATGCGGGATTTTATGAATCGAAACGGAGAAACAGGCAATGAAACCTATCGTTAAACTGAGCGAGGTCGCCGAGAATATCGAAATGGCAAGCGACGGAGCGGAAACGTTTTACAACGAACTGACCGGCGAGTTCTATTATTACAGTCAGGGCTTCACCGAGGACGAACGCGATTTGGACGAGGAAGAAGGCTGGCTTCGGCTTCCGAGCCAGCGCGACGCGGACGAGTACAGCATGATGTCGGACTTCGCGGATACCGTCAGCAACCCTCGCAGGCGGGAACAACTGGAAATCGCGCTGTCCGGCAAGGGCGCGTTCCGGCGATTCAAAGACGCGGTGGATCGCGAAGGCGTCGCGGAGGCGTGGTACGCTTTCCGTGACAGGCGCTATCTGGAGTTCGCGCGCGACTGGTGCGACGAGGAAGAAATCCACTACGACAAAAACGAATTGTCGAATGATGATGAAACGGAAAATATTACAAACGAAATTACCTATCGTCCAATGACACGCGCGGATATTGATCGCGCTATCGCGGAATTGAGATCATACAGTCCTGAGAAATTGCGGAAGCTGCTCGAAACATACCTTGCCGAACAAGAGCGCGGACTGAGGACTGTCGTCGTTGCGGAAATCGGCGGCGAGACAGCCGGATATGTGACCTTGCTGCCGTCCGCGAAAACGGGTGCGTTCAAAAATAAAGATATGCCGCAAATCCATGACCTTATCGTCTTTGAAAAATACAGGCGGCAAGGCATAGGCGCGGAACTTATGAACAGAATCGAAACGGAATCGGCGAAGCTGTCGGACGATGTTTGTCTCGGCGTCGGCTTGCACGGGACTAACGGCGCGGCGCAACGACTCTTTGTCAAGCGCGGCTACATTCCTGACGGTTCGGGCGTTTGGTATGGGCGTTCGCCCGCGCCATATGACCGCGCGATTGAAAGCATCAGCTCGCTGACGCTGTATATGTCTAAAAATCTGCGTTAGCGGATACAAATACAAAGAGTGCGCGGTGAAATCCTACCGCAAACGGAGGAATTGAAAAATGCTGACCTTTATCTGCTACCCGAAATGCTCAACCTGCCAAAAAGCGAAAGTCCTTTTGGACAGCTACCACGCGCAGTATGAGATTCGCGACGTCAAGACAAACAACCCAAGCTATGACGAATTGAAAAGCTGGCTCGCGTTGAGCGGGCTGCCCGTCAAGAAGTTCTTCAACACAAGCAACACAAGCGGCTTGGTATATAAATCGCTGGCTCTGAAAGACAAGCTGCCGTCCATGAGCGAGGACGAGTGTTTGAAACTGCTCGCGACGGACGGTATGCTCATAAAGCGTCCGCTGCTTGTGGACGAGTACCGCGCTCTGGTCGGATTTCAGCCGCATGAATGGGAGTCCGTGTTTGAGTATGACCGAAAGAAAACCGATAAGATTTTCAATGACTACTTCAACGAGATGCTCGAACTCGTAAAACGCAGAGAGGAAGAGGAACTCGTAAGACTCGAAGAGATAGCGGATAAAAGCCCGAATAAAATAAGAGCGGTCAACACTCCGAGCGGCAAAGTCGCCGTACAAAAATTCGACGTACCGATTTTTAATGACGCTGATATTGTTCTTGGTTATGCCGCCCATATCGAGCGGATTCACGGTTGCCGCGATATTGCCGTCAGTAAAGAAATATTTGAAGAAAATTTCTTCGATTTATCCTCCGGTGTTATAGAAGAAACTGCTCAAAAACTCGCCGACTCCGGTTTTAGACTTGCTGTTGTCGGTGATTTTTCGAGTTACACAAACAAGTCTCTCCAAGATTTCATATACGAAAGCAACAGGGGCGGACATTTGTACTTCGTCGCCGATGAAGATGAGGCGTTGAAAAAGTTGGGAGAATAGCAGATTATGGAGTTTTCATTTTACGACACGACAGATAATGCCGCGCCATATTCTTTGGTTTTGGGCGCAGACAAGAACCTTTGGTTTTCAGAAAACGGGGCAAACAGAATTGCGAAACTTTCGTCAAATGGGAATATTGACGTGTATGACATACCCACGTTGAATTGCGGAGCCTCTCTTGTAACAACCGCTAAGAATGGAGTGTATTTTACCGAATACATCGCGAATCAAATCGGCTTCATAGATTTTGTTGGCCACATAATTGAATACCTGTTAGCGACAAAATGCTCTCCATACGGCATAACGGTTGACGATGAGCAAAGCGTTTGGTTTTCGTGCATGGAAAGCAACCAAATTGGTCGTATGCGCGGAAGCGAGATTGTCTATTTTGATATTCATACGCCGGCGTCATATCCGTCTTTCTTGACCTCCGGCAGCGATGGCACTATCTGGTTTTGTGAGAATCAAGGAAACAAGATTGGACGAATCTCAAAACACGGGGAAATCACGGAGTTTGCTTTGCCATCGCAATCATCAGCGCCGGTTGGCATCGCGTCGGGGAAGGAT
>JAISBV010000032.1 GCA_031266025.1 Eubacteriales Family XIII. Incertae Sedis bacterium | reverse complement strand
AATTTTGCAAGCGTAACCGATGATACACAGGCCACTTGTGCCAATTCGGTTTTCTTCATGCCGCGACGTTGAAGCGCATCAAACAGCTTGTAGTATTTAATCGACATCGGATTCACCTTCTTTCTATATCCATTTTATTATAAATCAAAGCATTTGTAAATATTTATTTGAGAAAATAAAATTTAATTTGATTTTGCTATTGACATTATGTTTGAATATGCTATAATAAATATATAAAAGTAAATTTATTTTAGTATATTCAAAGAATAATGAAAGGAGCCCCTCATGAAGAGGAACACCGAAAAGCACAGCAAAGTAATGATCATAGCCAACAGCCTTGTAAAGCAAGGCACGGGCCGCAGCGCCGCCATGATCAAGGCGTGGACGTTCGTAAAGTCAGCCCCCTTTGACATGAAGGTTGCCAGCGTGACGCACGGCAAGAGACAGAAAGCGCTCGAACATCTCGAACGGTACCCGGCGCGCATGATCACCGTAACGCTTCGGCGCGAAGGCGGCAACGCTTACGACAAGAACGCCGTCACGGTCGCGGTGAGCGTCGAGGGGAAAGGCTCTTACGTCGTCGGATACGCGCCGCGCATGTTGGCCGCATTCCTTGCGCCGCTTGCGGACGTCTCAAAGCCCGTACAAGCGGCATACAAGACCGTTACGGGCGGATTTGATCCGTTGGCCCATAGAGGGCTTTTAATAAGCGTGGCCGTTTAAAACGGCATTAAAAACGAAGCTGAAGCGCGGATATTTCCGTAAAAATTTCAGCAGGTTACCCGCGCCAAGGGCCGGCAAGGTCGAACCGTACGAAAAGGTACGGAGTCTGATTCCGAGCCTTGGCGGAATTGAAAAGGAGTAAACAGATGGAAAAACAAATTGAATCTTTATGGAATATCGCTTCTCGTATTGAAGGTCAATCATGTGACTTGGCAAGCGCCGGCGCGGTGCTGCACGAAGCGGTAAATTATTTCAGCATGAAAATAGAGCCGCGCAGCTTCGAAGCCGATTACCTGATCATGCAGCAAGATCACATCCTGAACCTGTTCTATGCCGCCGAGAACATGCTTGATATGATCACGAAGCAAAACAGCGAACTTGCAACCGGCTTGTACGAATACAGCAAGCGCATTGATTGTCAATGAAAGCGGCGTAAACGAACCGAGCCGAATTAAATCCGTTTTCGGACGAAAATAAGAGTTTTGTTCATTTTTGAACGTTTGGCGGACTTTAGAGCAAACAGAAAACCCGATTACTTGCTTGTTTTTCGGGTTTTTTACTTGCATCGTGTTTTGCGCGGCGGAAAAAAGGAAAATACTTTTGCTCAAAAATGAGTAAAACCGGCAAATTCCGAAAGGCGACCGTACAAGCCGAAGGCCTTTTGTTTCAATCCGATTCGGTATATTGCCCGAGGGGTAATGTATTACTTTATAGGTTATACATTACCTTTTGGGTATACTGTTTGCATACTGTTTGCATACTATCGGGTTTTTGCGGTAAAACGCGGGTTTTTTCGACTAATATCTGTAAATTCTCGGGCAATCAAAAACCCTTGGAATCGTTGAAGTTCCAAGGGTTTTTCTTGGTCGGAGTGGTGAGATTCGAACTCACGACCCCTTGACCCCCAGTCAAGTACGCTAACCAAGCTGCGCTACACCCCGATGTTCGTATTATATCCAAACTTCCGCGTTTTGTAAAGGTAAATTTTTCGATTTGCTCACGGCGCGCAGCTTCTGCGGGCGGTATCCAATACGGACAACGGCCGGCTGCCGAGCTTGGCTTCAAACAAAGTTAGCAGCGCGTCCGTACCCTCGGACTGCCTGTACCCCACCTCGTCGTCGAACAGGGGCAGCACCTGATAGATGTTGACGATACTGCCGTCGGGCATCTCACAGAAAGACGCGTCCCTGTCGTAAGCCGGCGGATCGATCAGCAGCATACCCGAAAACTTTGCATTTTTAGAAACGTATTCTTCGATGGGGATCAGATGACCCCAACCGAGCCACATATCCTTGCCGACCGGTATATGCGCCAAGGTGCGCAGCCATTCGAACGGCCATCGCCATACGCCGCGAGGACTTCCGATAAGCCAATTCGGCGGCAGACACATCATGAGCTCGGCGCGTTCGAGTTCGCAGTCTATGAGATCCTGCGGCACATCCATGACAAAGGCGCCCATGCCCACCGTGATCAGCGCGTACCACGGACGCTCGGGCGACGGCGCGACGACGGCGATATCGGCCCGTATGCCTTGCGGATACGGCTCTCGCAACAGCTTTTTCGGCGCGCCGAAGAAGCTTAATATATGCGCCGAAAACAGAGCTTCCTCCTTTTGACTGTAACAATGCTTGGGAGGATCGGCCCTGCTTGTGAATAATGAAAGAGTCTCGGTTTTTTTCATGCTGATGTTACGTATTAGGGCATGTTCATACGAGGATGGTTCATCTTCCCGGTCATTCCGGGACAAGCCCGGAATGACGTTCTTTTGCCCGGAATGACATAGTTCTATTGGGCAAGGCGCCGTACGGCGGCGGCGATATCGTCCGCGGACATGCCGTATTTCTTCAATAACTCGTTCGGCTTGCCCGATTCGCCGAATGTGTCGTTCTGCCCGACGGGGATTATCCTTACGGGGCAGTGCGCCGCCGTGTATTCGGAAACGGCGCCGAACAGACCGCCGATAACGGAATGCTCCTCGGCCGTGACGAGGCCCTTTGTTTCCTTGACGGCCTTCTCGACGATAGCGCCGTCAAGGGGCTTTATCGTGTGCATATCGACGACGCGAACATCGATGCCTTCTCCCGCCAGTGTTTCCGCCGCCGCGAGCGTCTCATGCACCATGACGCCCGTCGCTATGACCGTGTAATCGCGCCCGTCCCTGACGCGGACGCCTTTGCCTATCTCTATATCCGCGTCCTCATCGTAGAGCTCGGGAACGGCGGCGCGGCCGAGCCTTATATAGAACGGCCCGTCCGTGTTCACGGCGAGGTCGAGCAATCGCTTTGCCGAACGCGCGTCCGCCGGGTTGAGCACCGTCATGCCGGGTATGGCGCGCATGAGCGCGATGTCCTCAAATGTCTGATGGCTCGCGCCGTCCTCGCCAACGGTGATGCCCGCGTGCGTGGCGCATATTTTCACGTTTGCGTGCGTATAGCCTATGGAATTCCTGATGATCTCAAAGGCCCGCCCGGAGGCGAACATGGCGAAAGTGCTCGCGCAGACCACCTTGCCCGAGACGGCAAGCCCGGCCGCGACCCCGTAGAGGTTCTGCTCCGCTATGCCCATATTGAAAAATCTGTCGGGGAAGGCTTTCGCGAAGCCCGCCGTCATTGTGGACTTTGAGAGATCCGCGTCCATGACGATCAGATTCTTCATCGTCTTGCCTTTTTCCGCGAGAAATTCCCCGTACGCTTGCCTTGTCGCTGTTTTGTCAGCCATTACAGTGTACCTCCGAGTTCCGCCATCGCCCGTGCGGCTTCTTCCTCATTCGGGGCCTTGCCGTGCCAGCCGGCCTCGTTCTCCATGAACGACACGCCCTTGCCCTTGATTGTCCTCGCGACTACAGCCGTGGGCCTGCCTTTCTCGGCGCGCGCGCGGTCAAAGGCGTCCGCGATCTCGGATATGTTGTGCCCGTCTATGGAAATGACGTGAAAGCCGAAGCTTTTGAATTTTTCGTCTATGGGCGCCACGTTCATAACGTCGCTCGTTTTGCCGTCGATCTGGAGGCCGTTGCAGTCGATGATGACGCAGAGGTTGTCGAGCTTGTAATGGCCGGCGGACATCGCCGCCTCCCAGACGAGACCCTCCTCGAGCTCACCGTCGCCGAGCAGCGCGTATACGCGTCCGCCGCCGTCCATGCGCGAGGCGAGAGCCATGCCGACGGCCGCGGAGAAGCCCTGCCCAAGAGAGCCCGTGGACATCTCGACGCCCGGAATCTTCATGTTCGGATGCCCCTGCAGCATGGCGCCGAGCTTCCTGAGCTTGTGCAGCTCCTCTTTCGGAAAATATCCCTTTTCCGCCAGAGCCGCGTAGAGCAGCGGCGCCGCGTGGCCCTTGGACAGCACGAAGCGATCCCTGCCTTCGAGACGCGGGTTTTTCGGGTCTATGTTCATTTCGCTGAAGAACAGCACCGCCGCGATGTCCGCCGCGGAGAGCGAGCCGCCGGGATGCCCGGAGCCGGCGCGGTACAGCTGCCCGATGATGTCCGCGCG
>JAISBV010000010.1 GCA_031266025.1 Eubacteriales Family XIII. Incertae Sedis bacterium | reverse complement strand
TGAGCGATTGGAAATTCCGACCGCAGTTGCCTGTTTTGCGCGGCTTCAGCCGCAATGTAAAACAGGACAGCGAAGCGAACGCAGTGAGTGTAGGAGCGCCAAAGGCGCGTTGCGGTCGGACAGAGGAAACGAGTATTACTGACTCGCGTTTATGGAAAATTTAAATGCTCGTCAGTATAACGCGGAGAAAAGAGAGCGGCGTTGTTAAACGCTGTGATATTTTATCCGACGGCGTTTACATTGGAAAGGATATTCTATTGAGATATCTTGCCGTACCCCTTGGCATATTGCTGAGTGCGATTTATGGTATTATCGGACACTACGGCTATACCATTATTATATTCACGCTGATAGTCCGAATCGTACTGTTTCCGCTGTACGCGAATCAGATAAAGCACAGCGCCAAGATGGCGGAGGTGCAGCCCAAGATGCAGGCGCTGCAGAAACAGTACGCAAATGATCGCGAAACCCTGAATTTGAAGATGCAGGAATTTTACAGGGAAGAAAAATTTAACCCCATGATGGGCTGTCTTCCCCTGATCATACAGGTGCCCATTCTCTGGGGACTTTTTTCATTGCTCAGAAATCCTACGCTCGTTTTGACCGATACGGAGATGTGGATCGCGTCGCACGAGGCGTTTTTTTGGATACCGGATCTGAGCCAGCCCGACCAATGGATATTGCCTATCGCGGCCGGAATATGCACATTCTTTTCCATGATGCTGACACAGCAGCAACAGTCCGCCATGGGTGACGCTGTCAATCAGATGGCGTCAATGATGAAGATGATGAAGTATTTTTTCCCGATTATGGTTGTCTGGATGGGCCGTTCCTTTCCTGCGGGACTTGCCATTTATTGGTTTATCGGAACACTTGTGCAGATAGGGCAGACATATATTCTGAATGTATGGAGAAAGCGCCTTATTGCGAAAAATAAAGCGGATAAAAAGAAATGAAGATAAGCTTTCCGAATATACCGGCCGGCGTCGAATGCCGGACAGAGGAGACAGAGGAACAGGATGAAGAAGAATAGCAGAAGACATGTGCCTCAACCGAGAAGGATAGTACTGGATTACTCGGAAAAATGGGGCAAAGACGTGGGAGAGGCCACAAAACTTGCCCTCGCGGATTTAAAAATTTCAGAGAACGAAGCGGTTGTAACGGTACTCGAACAACCAACAAAGGGATTCTTGGGTATAGGCGCGAAGTTGGCGAAGGTGCGCGTTGAGAAAAAAGAGCAAACAGAGGGCGAAACAGCCGCAGACGATGTTTATTCAAGCCAAGATGCGGAAGATACGGCTGCTGCGGAAGATGCGGACGACGCGGAAAAGCTCAGCATAGGCAAAGTGCGCGACTTGCGAAAAAATAAGAGCGACGCCGCAGTTTCAGGCGCAGGCGGTTCAGGAAGAGGTTTTGGAGACAGGGCTTCGGGCTCGAGACGCTCCGGATCCGAAAGACGAGACAGATCCGAAAGACGAGAAAAATCCGATGGACGCGGCGACCGAAAAGAACGTGAGCGCGGCGGAGAAAGAGGTGAGAGACAAGGACGCGGGGACGAAAGCAGGAGCGAGAACAAAGGCGAAAGCCGCGCCTATTGGCTGTCGTCAAACGCTTCGGATAAGCGCAGACGTTCTGAACGGACGGATTATTTTGATTTCAACAAATCGGCCAAACCGGCCGAGTATGCTGAACGGCCCGAATCCGCCGGAGACAAGAAGTTCTCTCTCAACGACAAGCCCGACGATCTCAGACCTGTTTCCGAAGGAAATGCGGCGGAGAATTTTTTCCGTGAGGTAACAGGGAAAATGGGTATCAATATCGACATTCACGCCTTCGAAAACGACGACTGCGTATATATAGAGGTTGAAGGCAAGGATTCGAGAACGGTCATAGGTAAACGCGGACAGACGTTGGATGCTATACAGTACCTGACCAATTTGGTTATGAACAAAACAAAGGACAAATACATACGCGTCATAGTGGACGTAGAAGGCTATCGTTCGCGCAGGGAAAAAACCCTCGAACAGCTTGCTTTCAAATTATCGAGAAAAGTTGAACGCACGGGGCGCAGTGTGCGGCTTGAACCTATGAATCCGTATGAGAGGAAGGTGATTCACGCGACGCTTCAATCAAACGGAAAAGTATCCACAAGGAGCGAGGGCGAGGAACCTTACAGGCGCGTAATCATCGAACGGAAATGAACGATACCGTTGCTGCTATCTCGACGCCTGTAGGCGAAGGCGGCATAGGCGTGGTCAGAATCAGCGGTACGGATAGCCGCGCTGTATTGGAGCGGCTTTTCAGACCCAAAGCCGGAAAGACAGCGGGTAAAAAGGCCGTGTCCGCAGGGTTTCAAAACAGGTATATGCGCTACGGTCATATAACGGATCCGGTGAGCGGTAACGCGGTTGACGAGGTTTTGGCTGTATTTATGGAAGCGCCGCGCACGTATACAGGTGAAGACGTAGCGGAGATACATTGCCACGGAAGCGCCGTGGCTCTGCGAAGGGTGCTCTCTCTCGCGCTTCGCGAGGGGGTGAGACTTGCGGAGCCCGGTGAGTTCACGAAGCGAGCTTTTCTTAACGGTCGTCTTGATTTGACTCAGGCCGAGGCGGTCATTGACCTGATACAAGCGAAAACGGATATGACATTCGACACGGCCATCCGACAATTGGATGGCTCGCTTTCTATCGAGGTGAAAAAGCTGCGCGACGGTATCACGGAATTGCTCGTCGATATTACAGTGAATCTCGATTATCCGGAAGAGGATATTGATGAGCTTACGCAGCAAGATATCATCCAAAACCTATCGGCACTGTGTGATCAAATCGAAAAGCTCAGTGCTTCCGCCCATACGGGCCGCATTGCGCGCGAGGGTCTGCGCGTTGTAATAACGGGAAAACCCAACGTCGGCAAATCTTCGCTGCTGAACGCGCTGCTTCACGAATCGAGAGCCATCGTTACGGAGATTCCTGGTACGACAAGGGATACGATAGAGGAAGGCTTGAGCATACGCGGCATTCCCATCAGACTCGTTGATACGGCAGGTATCCGCGAAACGGAGGATCCCGTGGAAATGCTTGGCGTCGAAGGGAGCAGGGAAGCTCTTGCGGGGAGCGATCTCGCGCTTCTTGTTCTTGACGCGAGCGAATCCTTGAGCGATGCGGATTTACGTGTTTTGAGATGTGTCGCGAACAGGAGATTTATCGCTGTTATAAATAAGTGCGACCTTGCGCGGCGCACGGATGCGGACGATGTGCGCGCGTGGATCGTTTCGAATGGCGCGGAGCAAACGAATGAAGACCGATCGGTCGCAGTCGAGATGTCAGTGAAAGACGGAGTCGGTTTGGACACGCTTGAAGACGCGATAGAAGACTTTGTTTTTCGCGGGAATCCCAAGACCGGCGACAGTGCGCTCGTCACGAGCGTTCGCCACTCGGATTTGCTCGAAAAGGCTTTGTCTGAAATACGCGAAGGGATCGACATGTCGGCGCGCGGCGAAACGACAGACCTTATAGAGCCCAATATAAGGCGTGCATGGGAATTTCTTGGAGAAATAACGGGAGAAACGGCAACAGCCGACATCATAAATGAGGTGTTCGCGCGATTTTGCGTAGGTAAGTGACGCCCCGCCGCTCCGTGAACGATCAGGTGTTTTGAATGAAGCAGTATGAAATGGAACAATACGATGTGGTCGTAGTAGGCGCGGGACATGCGGGCTGTGAAGCCGGGCTTGCGGCCGCGCGCATGGGCGCCAAAACCTTAGTGCTTTCCATACAGCTTGACGCAGTTGCGCTGATGGCCTGCAATCCTGCTATAGGCGGAACAGGCAAGGGACAATTGGTAAAAGAAATAGACGCTTTGGGCGGAGAAATGGGTCTCGTTATCGACAAAACCTTCATCCAAAGCAGGATGTTGAATAAGTCGAAGGGCCCGGCGGTACATTCGCCGCGCGCTCAGGCCGACAAACGCAGATACCACGAGGAAATGAAGTCCGCGTTGGAACGTCAGGCCGGTTTGGATTTAAAACAGGGCGAAGCGGTGGATTTACTTTTTGACGACGACCGCGTGCAAGGCGTAATTCTTAGGACAGGCGCGATACACAGAGCGAAAACGGTCATTCTTGCCACGGGCACTTTTCTTGGAGGAAGGGTATTTATGGGCGAGAGTACATATGAGAGCGGCCCCTGCGGTTTCGCTCCCGCGACCGCTCTTTCGAAAGCCCTGCGTGACCGAGGTCTCGCGATTCGCAGATTCAAGACGGGAACCCCTGCGCGCGCACTTGCGCAAAGCTTGCATTTCGAACGTATGGAGGAGCAGAAGGGCGACGAGGAGATCATTCCGTTTTCCTACATGAATGAAACCGTGGGCGAGAACAAAGCAAGTTGTTGGCTGACATGGACAAATGCCAAGACACATGAGATCATAATGAAAAACCTTACCAGATCATCTCTTTACGGCGGTCTGATCAAGGGCGTAGGGCCGCGCTATTGCCCGTCTATAGAAGACAAAGTGAATCGTTTTTCGGACAAGGAACGCCACCAACTATTCATTGAACCGGAAGGTCTTTCAACCGGTGAAGTGTATATACAGGGCATGTCCACAAGTATGCCGGAGGATATTCAGAGAGACTTTTACCGTTCAATTCCGGGGCTTGAGGATGCGGTGTTCACTCGCGCGGGCTATTCCATAGAATACGACTGTATAGATCCTTTGTTCCTGTATCCCAACCTGGAGCACAAGGAAATAAAAGGTTTATTTTGCGCCGGGCAATTCAACGGCAGTTCGGGATACGAAGAAGCTGCGGCGCAGGGTTTGATGGCGGGCATAAACGCCGCGCTCAAAGCAAGTGATCGCGCGCCTTTTGTACTTGACCGATCAGAGGCCTATATCGGCGTTCTGATAGACGATCTTGTGACAAAAGGCGTGGAAGAGCCTTATCGCATGATGACCGCGCGCGCCGAATATCGTCTAATGCTGCGGCAGGATAACGCAGATTTGCGCCTTACGGAAAAGGGCTACGCGATAGGGCTCGTGAGCCGTGAACGCTATGAAACCTATTTGCGCGCGAAAGCGGAAACGGAAACGGAAGTGAATCGCTTGCGCGAAACGGCAATAAAACCGGAGGACGCCGCAGAACTGCTCAGTGAATCGGGATTTATGCCGCTTGCGTCAGGCATCAGTCTCGCAGAACTTTTGAAACGTCCTAAAATCAGATATGCCGCGCTCTCAACCGTCGATTCGTACAGGCCCGATATTTCCGCGCGCGTGCGCGAACGGGCCGAAATTCAGATCAAGTGTGAGGGTTACATAAAAAAACAGCTATTACAGATCGAGCGTTTCAGAAAATTGGAAAACAAGCGGCTCCCCGAAGATTTTGACTATTTTGCTCTTGACGGTATACGCCTTGAGGCCAAACAGCGACTGAGCAGGATCAAACCCATTTCCGTGGGGCAAGCCTCTCGCATTTCGGGCGTCAGCCCCGCCGACGTCAATGTGCTGCTCATATACCTGAAACGGGGAGGGCTGTGGTGAAAACGTTGAAAAACGCCCTTTCCGCGCTGGGTATCCCATTTACGGAAGCGACGCTCGAAACATTTCGCGAATATATGAAAGCAGTTCTTTTGTGGAACGAGCATATGAACCTGACCGCGATCACGGATCCCGATATGTTCGCAATAAAACATTTTGCGGACTCCGTTTTTTGTGCGTGCTGGCCGGAAACGCTTGCGGCGCGCGAAGTCGTCGATGTGGGTACGGGCGCCGGTTTTCCCGGCATTCCGCTCGCCATACTCCTGCCGGAGCACAGATTTACGCTGATCGATTCTCTTGGAAAGCGCGTGCGCGTTATAGAAGATATCTTGCGGCGGCTTGATCTCACGAATGTACGCGCGGTTCACGGCAGGGCGGAAGATATCGCGCGCGACGTCTCGTTTCGCGGAGTGTTTGACCTCTGCGTATCGCGGGCGGTAGCGCGTCTGCCTGTTTTAGCGGAATACTGTCTGCCTTTCCTGTCGGTCGGCGGTTTTATGTTCGCTTACAAGGGCGACGACGTCGGGAACGAAGTCGCCGCGGCGCAAAACGCGTTCTCTTTGTTGGGAGGCGGCTTGTGTGACGTGAGAGCCGTTTCGCTCAAGGCGCACGGTCTGCGACACAGTATTGTGGTAGTGAAAAAAACGGGTGAGACGCCGCTCAAATATCCGAGACGGGCCGGCGCTCCGGAACGAAAGCCTCTGTAAAGAGACCGAGCAAATCCGAATCCATATTACACCATTAATCCCTATAAATTCAAGAATATCGCATGTATATCCGCCGTTCGGCGTTCCACGTGGAACATCGGGCCTGTAAGTCGTCAAAGACGCCGTCGCTTATCATATAATTCGAATCCTCATAACTTCGTTTAAAACAGGCCTGCGAAGACGCGCGTGTTTCACGTGGAACATCACCCCGCGATATTTTTTAAAAAATTTCATTTACATACTGGTAAAGAATAAAAAATTGTTATATAATCGCTATATGGCAGGATGCGTCACAGATAATCGTGACGTTGCGCGCCGCAGCAAACGGAAGCGCGAATTTATGTTTCGCGCCTGTCCTGACGGAAAGGGGGACAATATTGGGTAAGGCTATAGCGATATTCAACCAAAAAGGCGGAGTTGGCAAAACCACAACCAATATCAATTTGGCCGCGTGTTTGGCCCTGCGCGGAAAACATATTTTGATCATGGACATTGACCCGCAGGGAAACACAACAAGCGGAATAGGTATTTCCAAAAAAACCTTGGACAAGACCATGTATGAGGTTTTAATAGATGAGAATTCCGATCCGGCGGAGGCCGTTTTGGACACGAATATCGAGACTTTGAAGGTGCTGCCCGCCAGTGTTGAGCTGGCCGGAGCGGAGATAGAGCTCGTTCAGCTTGAAGGCAGGGAAAAACGTCTGAAGAAAGCGCTTGACAGAATAAGGAACAGTTTCGATTACATATTTATAGACTGTCCGCCGTCGCTCGGTCTGCTCACGATCAACTCGCTCACGGCCGTAGACAGCGTGCTGATACCGATACAGTGCGAATTTTACGCGCTCGAGGGCGTAAGTCAGCTTATGAGTACGATAGATTTGGTCAAAAAAAGTCTTAATCCGAATTTGGAGATTCAAGGCGTCATTTTGAGCATGTTCGACGGAAGGACAAATCTCTCCATTCAAGTGGTCGAAGAAGTCAAGAAATACTTTCGTGAAAAGGTATATTCTACGGTGATTCCAAGGAATGTACGTCTCGCGGAAGCGCCGAGTTACGGTATGCCGATTACAGAATACGACCCGAAATCGAAAGGCGCCGAAGCCTATACGGAATTTGCGGAAGAATTCCTCGAACTTGAGGGGGTTTCGATATGAGTTCGGTGACCGGCAGAGGTCTTGGCAAGGGCCTTGGCGCCTTGTTCGAAGAGGCGGGAGCGAGCGTGCCCGTGAGTCGCGAAAACGCGGACGACGACACGACAAATATTCAATATATAGATATACACGAAATCAAACCCAACGCCAAGCAACCACGCGTGTATTTCAAAGAGGAAGCAATTGATGAACTCGCCGCATCGATAAAGACGCACGGCGTGATACAACCTTTGATCGTGAGGAGTGTTTCGGCCGGTTTCGAGCTTGTGGCCGGTGAACGGCGTTGGCGCGCCGCGAAGAAAGCGGGACTCAAGGTTGTTCCGTGCATAGTGCGTGAAATTGACGAAGAGCAGCGCATACTGTTCGCGCTGATAGAGAATATACAGAGAGAGGATCTGAATCCGGTCGAGGAGGCCGTCGCGCTCCGGCAGGCCATGGATATCTTTGGACTTACTCAGGATGAAATGGCGAAGAGCGTAGGTAAAAGCCGCCCTTATATCACGAACGCGCTCAGGCTTTTAAAACTGCCGGATGATGTGCGGGTGTATATGACGGACGGACGTTTGAGCGGCGGACACGGCAAAGCCATTGCTGCTCTCGACGATCCGAAGAAGCAAAGCAAATTGGCCGCGTATTTGGCGGAACACGGATGTTCGGTCAGGGAAGCGGAAGCGTTGGCTGCGGATCCGCGCTTTGCGGGTTCCAAAACCGAAGCAAAACCGCGAATTCGTGTAAAGGAAGCGGAAATAATAGCCATAGAAGAGGAATTGCACGGCCTTTTCGGAACGAAGGTTAACATCCACTGCCGAGGAGATCGCGGAAGCATTGAACTCAGCTATTACAGCCGCGAAGAGCTTGAAGAATTGATTGCGATTTTCAGAGCTTTGGAAGAGAGGAGCGGAAGCAGACAAGTAAATATCGTTCCGTAAAAGGGATTTATTACGCAAACGGGTTCAATACCTCTAAGCTTGTTGCATTTCATATACATAACGTAGGGTATTGAACCCACTCCTACGTATTTCCTATCGTATCAAACTGCCCGGCTCTCTGATACCCCGTAGTCTTGCCGGGGGCAGTTTACTCCGAAGATTTGTCGTTTTCGGACGTTTCGTCGGACGTTTCACGAATTTGGGCTATTCCGCGCCCGGCGAGCGCGTCGGCACGGTTATTCATGACCGTGGCGTTCAAAAATTCATCATAATCGAAATCGGCGCCATTCCATTCGATAAATTTCTCATAGGCAAATTGTAATGCGGTTTTTGTGCCGTTTGGGTTTACGTGACCTTTTACCTTGAAGAATGAAATTGTATGAATATCGAGGAATTTCAACAGACTTTCCCATAGATCGCGATTTTCCACGGTTTCGTTTTTCGAGGTTTTCCAATTGTTTCGCCGCCACGTCACATACCATTTGTTGCGAAAACAATTCAACAGATAGGCGCTGTCCGCAAATACGCGTATGTGCAATCCCTCTTTTTTTAACGTATGCAAGGCGGAGATCAAAGCTGTCATCTCCATGCGGTTGTTTGTCGTGTTTGCTTCGCCGCCGAACAATTCTTTTTCGCGACCGTTGTATTCGAGTATTGCGCCCCAACCGCCGATATTTTCTTTATGTTGGTTGCCCGAACACGCGCCGTCCGTATAAATATTCACAGCTTTCATAGATTATGTTCCTTGTTGCTCAGACAGCCGAACATTGCGCGAACGGCGTGTTATCTTTATTCGGCAAGAAGTCGCTCCAGAATCCTTTTTTCATCCTTGTCAAGACTGTCACGCCGTTCCAAAAACCGGTCGAAAAGATCCGGGCGTCTATCCATCGTAAGCTTGAGCGATTCTTCGAATTTCCACAGTCGTATACGCTTGTGGTCGCCGGAAAGAAGTACTTCAGGCGCGTCCATGCCGCGAAAAGCTCCGGGTCGCGTATACTGCGGATATTCGAGTAATCCGGAACAGATGGATTCCTCGTCGTGCGCGCGCGGGTTCCCGAGCGCTTCCGGCAATACGCGGGTTACAGCGTCTATAAGCACCATGGCCGGAATTTCTCCGCCCGTCAGGATATAGTCGCCCACGGATATCTCTTCGAATCCGAAATGATCCGTAACCCGTTGGTCAAGTCCTTCATAATGCCCGCAAAGCAACAGTAAGGTCTCTTCATGCGCCAACTCTGTGACAAGCTCTTGGTTGAGCAGCCTGCCCCTTGGCGACATATAGACAAGTCTTTTTCCGTCTGTGCCGAGACTGTCCAACGCGTCAAACACGGGCTGCGGCGTCAGTACCATGCCCGCGCCGCCCCCAAACGGATAATCGTCGGTCTTTTTGTGCTTATTCGCCGCGAAAGACCGTATATCGAATGTTTCAATATCAAGAAGACCCTTTTCCCGCGCTCTGCCGAGGATGCTGTCTCCTATTACAGGCGTCAGCATGTCGGGAAAAAGGGTCAATACCTGTATCCTCATAGCGCAAGCTCCAACAGACTGTCCGGCGCGTGCACCGTTACGCGCTTTGCGGGTATATCCACATGTATCACATAGGCCGCCGCGGCAGGCAGCAGGAACTTTCGCCCGTCAGGCATCGCAATCTCGTAGATATCCTGTGCGCCGTTTTGGATCACATCGGCAATAGAACCCAAACGCCGCCCGGTTTCATCCTGCACGTCGCAGCCGATCAAATCCCGTACGTACCATTCGCCGTCGGGCAACGGTTCAAGCGTGAGCGCGCTTACGGACAACGTTTGCCCGCGCAAAGCATCCGCTTCGTCGCGGCTCTCCGTACCGACGAATTTGAGGATCGGCAGTTTTTTCACAAATCGCGCCGTTTCAACACATACAGGCCTGCCTCCGACCAAAAACTTCGCACCTTGCGCAAAGTGTTTCTGTCTGTCGGAGTACGGATATATCTTAACCTCGCCGCGCAGACCCACCGCCGAAACGATCTTTCCGATTTCTATATGTTCGGTTTGCTCCATAACGTACTATTGCATGATCTCCACAGATACTTTTTTGTTTTCTCTTATTGCCGCCGCTTTTACAACCACACGAAGCGCTTTTGCGATGCGACCTTGCTTGCCTATGACCTTGCCCATGTCTTCGGGCGCCACATGCAGCTCTATTATGGTTACGCCCTCGTCGCCGTCTACACTTCTCACTGCAACGGCATCGGGATTTTCAACCAAGGATATCGCTATCGTTCTTACCAATTCTTCCATTCGCCTTGTATCCCTTCATTAAAAGCGGGCTCAGCCGGCATCGGCCGCCGTCTCTGCGGTTCCGTCAGTATCGTCGCGTTCATTTGTTTCGGCGGGCGCGAATTCGGCGACTTCTTCTGATTTCTTTGCCGCGTCGGCAAAAGCTCCTGCTTTTTTCAAAAGAGCCCTGACGGTATCGGTGGGTTGCGCGCCGGTCGAAATCCATTTCTTGGCTTTCTCGACATTGATCTTGATATCGGCGGGATCGGTCAGAGGATTGTAATAGCCCAATTCCTCAATGAATCGCCCATCTCGCGGCGACCTTGAATCCGCCACGACAATTCTGTAAAACGGTCTCTTGTGCGCGCCCATTCTCCTGAGTCTGATTTTAACTGCCATACGTTTTTCTCCTTAAATGTTAAATTTTATAATATACCGGCAAGCGGCAAAATCATAGGCTTCATACGGCGCCCGCGTCAGCTCAAACCGCGAAAAAGCTTGTTGCGCGCGTGTTTGGGCCCTGTCATAAACTGTCTCATCATTTTGCGGGCTTCTTCATAGCGCTTGATAAGATTGTTGATCTTTGAGATGGATTGGCCCGATCCCGCCGCTATGCGTTTGCGTCTGCTCGCGTTCAATATGGACGGTTCGCGTCTTTCCGCCTTCGTCATAGAATTTATAATGGCTTCCATTCGCTTAAATTCTTGCTCTCCGCTTTCTATTTCCGTAATAGCGGCGCGACCGCTCATACCGGGCAGCATGTCCATAAGCTTTGCGATACCGCCCATCTTCTTGATTTGTCCTATCTGTTCGAGAAAATCTTCGAGTGTAAACTCGTTTTTCTTCATTTTACGCTCGAGCTCTTCCGCTTTTGCCTCGTCAAAGCTCTCCTGCGCCTTTTCTATGAGACTCAGCATGTCGCCCATACCAAGTATCCTTGAGGCCATGCGTTCGGGGTGAAATGCTTCGAGGGCGTCAAGCTTCTCGCCTACGCCTATGAATTTGATGGGACGCTGCGTTACGCTCTTTGCCGAGAGCGCGGCGCCGCCCCTCGCGTCGCCGTCCAATTTCGTCATAATGATGCCGTCTATGCCGAGCGCTTCATTGAAGCCGATGGCCGCGTTTATGGCGTCCTGCCCTGTCATGGCGTCAAGCACAAGCAGTATTTCGTGAGGTTTTACGGCCTTTTTTATACGTATCAGTTCATCCATCATGCTTTCGTCTATCTGCAAACGGCCGGCCGTATCCACAATAAGCACGTCAAAGCCCTTGATCTCCGCCTCCCGCAAGGCGCTTTCGGCTATCGTCACAGGATCAGGACAGTCCTTCATTGTGAACACGGGAGTTTCCGCGTTTTGACCTACGATTTCGAGCTGATCCACGGCAGCCGGCCTGTATATGTCGCAGGCGGCAAGCATGGGCTTCTTGCCGTTGGCCTTCAAATAGCCGGCCAATTTGCCGCATGTGGTGGTCTTGCCCGTACCTTGCAATCCGACAAGCATCAGTGTCGTAAATCCGCGCGGTGAATATGTCAGTCTGCTGTTTGTGCCGCCCATCAGCCCGACTAACTCATCTTGCACGATCTTGACGACCTGTTGTGCGGGAGTAAGGCTTTTCAGAACGTCCTGTCCGACGGATTTTGCGCGAACATCGGCGACGAACTGCTTCACGACCTTGAAATTGACGTCAGCTTCAAGCAGCGCAAGCTTCACCTCACGCATAGCTTCGTCGATATCCGTCTCGGTCAGCACGCCCTTCCCTCTGAGTTTTTTGAATACGCCTTGTAATTTTTCGGATAATCCCTCAAAAGCCATATCTTACCCCAAACGCGGCGCTTTGCGCCGTCATAACTCCAAGCGGTCTATAATGGCGCGAATGCCGCAAAGTCTGTCGGTCAGTTCGGCGTCGGACGCTCGCTCTTCCGCAAGCAGACTGATCGCCGCGCCAACACTTGTCAGCGTCTTTTCGGCAAGCGCGTATTTCGTCGCAAGCCCAAGCTTGTTCTCGTATTCCTCAAGAGCGGCGACGGATTTCTTAAGCGTCTCATGAACAGCCTGACGGCTTACGCCCACATCGGCGGCGACCTCCGCCAATGAAAGATCTTCCGCGTAGTACATGCGAAATATTTCCCGCTGTTTTTGTTTCAGCAGTCCGCCGTAGAAATCATAGAGCAGATTCATCTTCGACGCGTCTTCCAACTGCATCTTCCGCCCCCTGTAATGCAAAATGTTTGACACATCTAACAATTTATCATGAATAAAGAGCGCTGTCAAGCATTTCTTTTGACATGTCCGTTTTTGCTTCTTAACTTTGGTTACTGCTCAAGGGTATGTTTAGCCGAATACAAATTGGGATGATTCATCTTCTCCGTCATTCCGGGAAGAACTGTCCCGGAATCCATAGTGTTTTTTGGATTCCACCGGCCCAAGGCAGCCGGTGGAATGACCGTACTTTTGAATTTTAACAACCTAAATGCCCTAAAACATTTAGTATGCAGACAACCTCTGAACTGTAACGTTTCTTGTTTAAATTTTTTAATGTTCGCAGAGGTGATTTGAATAAAACTTTTTCGATCCGATCCCCTTCGAAGAAACCTTATTTAAAGGAGGAACGTTTATGAAGAAATTGCTAATGACGGTATTGACGCTTGCGTTGATACTCGGCTGCGTCTCGGTGGCGTCCGCCGCGCCCGGTGATCCAAGATTAACCGACGTCGCGGACAACGCCAACGAGGAAGCGATCCAGGTCGCCTACGATCTCGGCATCGTGACGGGCACGCCGGAGGGCGCCTATGAGCCCGAGAAGGCCGTCAACAGGGCGGAATTCGCGGCCCTGATCGTGAGGGCTCTCGCGGTTCCGGACAGCGCCTTGGCGTCCTACACCACTTCAACCTTCAAGGACACCTCGGGCTACAGTTGGGCGGTTCCCTACCTCGCCATACTGCAGCAGAGGGGTATTATGAAGGGCGACGGCTACGGCAACGCCATGCCGGGCAGGACGATCAGCCCGAATGAGGCCGTGACTATGGTGCTCCGGGCTATCGGCTATACGGACAACGCGTCCGTATTGGTCGGTCAGTGGCCGGCGAACTATGTAGCTCTCGGTCAGAATCAAGTGCTTTATGAGAATGTCGCCAACGACGTGCAGATGAACAAGGCCTCGGCGGCGCAGATGATCTACAACGTGCTGACGAAGCAGCTTGTGCAGGTCGACGCGAACTCGCTCGTAACGCTGCTCTACGATCCCGGCGTCAACGGTACGCAGATTCCGCGTTCGCTGTTGACAACAGGCCTGAACTGCAGAAGTGAAGGCAAAGGGGTCGTAACCTACAGTGACGCGGCGGCTTCGAAGATCGACCTTATACCGAGGGTCGGCGCCTACGGCATACTGTACAGGAGCAACGTGGACAACGAAGTCGTGGCCCTGACGGAAGTCGAAACCAAATTCATTGCGGGCAAGTTCACCTATTCCGGCGCGGGTGCGGGCGAGATAAACAAATTCAAAGCGGTTGACGGCACCGAATACAATCTCGGCACCCAAGCTCAAGCGGTTGTAAAAGACATCACCAGCGTAGCGGCAATATCAAGCGTTACGAATCTGGAGGCTGAGAAAAAGGTATTCAATACTTTCTTCAACGGCAAGGATTCAACATCGGTAAGAGACTATGCAACCAAATACTACCAGCTTACGGCTGACCAGTACGATAACCTTACTGCGGCGCAGAAGGCCGCGCTTACGGGTGATAATGAGAATGCTTCAAAACTGATTATCGCGGCCAAGGTGAGCGGCGTGACGGTACAGGAGGTTCGTTCTGTGGCGGCTTGGGACATCGATTTCTACGGCGAAGCCTTCCTGTACGAAGCGGGCCAGATCGACGGCAAGAAGTTCAACGGGCACGATTTCCCGCTCGATGTGAACAATGAGGTAAATGATTACGGCTATATGCTTGAGGGTATCAACAGTCTTGATGAGCTTGTCGCAGATAACGTAGTCTATATCTACAAAGATGCGGCCGCAAGCGCCGGCGGAAAGATCAAAAGGATCGAAGTCGGCACGGAGACCCAGAGCGGAACGATCACGAACATCAATGTTGCCGCCAAACAGAGAACCATAGGCGGTAAGGTGCTTAATGATTCTCCGTATCATCACACCGCGACTTGGACCGACTTGGGAACGATTAACAATGAAGGCACTGCATTGCTTGATTTCTACGGTAGGACATATGCCTTCCGACTCGGCGAAGCGTCCAAGGGCAACTTCGCGGTAGTTCTCGACTCGGCCGGTGTTCCTCTCGGCGGCAGTCAGGTCAAGCTCTTCGACAAGACAGGCAATGAGGTTGTCTATTCATTAAAGGATGACGTCTACTGGAACAGTACTACTGTTACTATCACGGATACCAGTGTATTAGCCAACCTAAGCGGTAACGCCGGCATTTTGATTGAATACAAGCTCTCGGGCGGCAAGATCAGTTCGATCAGAACATTGCCGGGCGGTTATGTAGCCAACGTAAGCAAAAAAGACGGTCATGTAAATGCGTCGGGTAACATAATCACGATCAGCGGGGGAACTTATCTGCTTGACAGTAATACACTTGTTTACGTAAAAGACAAAAAAGATTATAGCGTAGGCAGTGTCAAAGATCTGCTGGATAAAGATATCACGAAGGAATTCCGTTGGATAGTGGATGCAACTAAAGCGAATACAGTCAGGGCATTGGTGGTCGAGTCCGATGACGCCGGCGCGCAGAACGTATTCGTAATGATCAACAGTGTTACCTTTGGCTCCGACGGCAGCAGCGGCGAGATTGACGTTGTGAATGGCTTGGATTTCAAGAATGGCAGAAACGCAGCTGTCAGTACGTGGAACTATGCTGACGCTACACTGCGCGGTTGGGGTACAAGTCGCTATAATTATCCCGTTAAGTTCAGGATTGGCGAAGACGGAATACTAAAGGCGGCTGTGGATTTGGGCGACGACACTCTTTATACAGACGATAAGGGCACTGTCTCTACTGCTGACGATGTAATAACCAATCCCACGATCACAGGCGCAGCTTTAGTGCCCAAAGGTTTCCTGACACCCGGATCGGGCGGCACCATTGTCCTTGAGATAGGTAGCGGGAATTGGATGAGTACGAATACGGGCGCAACATGGACCAATCTTATCACATTTGAAGCCAACACCGTGCTTTACAAGAAGGAGGGCCCAAACTGGACAGCCATGGCGCCGTCCGAAGGCAACTTCAACAGTGACGAAGGCAAAGGAATCTACGCGTTCTACAAGACCGATGCCAAGAAGGCTTACGATATCATTATCAAGATCAACTGATTTCGGACAGCCTATATTGACAGGATCGAAACCGGCATAAATTTAGCAGCTTAAAAAAACAAAGAGACGGGTGATTGCCACCTGTCTCTTTGTTTTTTTCGGCTGATCCTTGATGTCGGTTATAGTACTTTTACGGAGTTGCCGTATTTATTGCTCGAAACTATCTGTAAGTTCCGATCTTGATGATAACGTCATAAGCCTTCTCATCATCGGTCTTGAGGAATATGTAGTCGCCGTTGAGCTGGCCCGCGCTGTTCGAATGGGCTTTGAAGTTGCCCGGCGTCGGCCTTACGGCCTTCCAATTGGGGCCGTCCGGCTCGTAGAGCACGGTGTTTGCTTCGAATGTGGCGAGACCTTCAACGGCGCTGTTGGTTGTATACCTGATGGTGAATGTGCCGCCGCTGCCGCCGTAGAAGCTGTCCGCTACATAACGCGCGGGAAGGGCAGTGGTTCCGATGGTCGGATTAACAGTATCCAACCTCTTGGCGTTCTTCAAAACGCCGTCCTCGCCTATACTGAATTGAACAATCGTTTCGTAACGTCCGCGACTTGTAGTGTTCAACAACGTCGAACCCAACAGACCGTCGTTGTCATAGTTCCATGTTGTGGCCGTCGCGTTCGCGCCGTTCGCGAAGTTCAGACCCCTGACTACGTCGATCGTGCCGTTTGCGCCGTCCGAACCCTGTGTGATAGCGTTAATCATCACAAACAGCTTCTGCGCGCCCGCGTCGCTGGAGTCGACAAGCAGCGCCTTGATTCTTCCGTCTGTGGAATCCTTGTAATACTGGAATCCAGTATCAAGATCGTCGTCAAGCAGATCCTTTATGCTGCCTATGCTAAAGTCCGCGCCTCTGAAGTCGCCGGCGGCCGCAGCGGCGGCAGTTACATCATCGGCAACATAGACAAGCACACTGCTGTCAATCAGATGAGTCTCGCCTTGAATCGTGATAATTGTTCCGGCCGCGTTTACCGAGTTGTTAGAACCCATAGGAATGGCTCTGCCCATATCAATGTCGCTCAGCTTTCCGCCGGAAAGCTTATACTCGATCAGAATGCCTTGGTTGCCCGGTGATGCGTAAGGAGGTGTGGGAGGGGTGTAACCGCTCTTCAAACCGTAGAGAACCTCCGCAGCCGTTTTGTCGAAGAGTTTTTCAGTGCCTGCGCCAAAACTGTCTCTGCCGTCTGCGACCCAGACCGCGAAGTTGCCCTTGGACGCTTCGCCGAGTTTGAAAGCGTATGTTCTGCCATAGGCGTCGAGCAGGGCCGTGCCTTCGTTGTTGATCGTTTCCAGACCGCTCCAAGTCGAGCTGTCATGATAAGGCGAATCGTCAAGCACCTTGCCGCCTATGGTTCTCTGATTGTCGCCCGCGTTGATATTCGTGATCGAGCCGCTCTGGGTCTCGGCGCCCACGTCGATGCGCGCGATCTTCTTGTCCCTGTTCTTGTAAATATAGACGACGTTGTCCGCCGCGATATCGTTAAGGCTGTTTACGCCGTTGAGCACGTATCCGTAGTCGTCCACTTCGTTGTCGTTGTTGAGCGGGAAATCATGTCCGCCGAACTTCTTGCCGTCGATCTGTCCGGATTCGTACAGGAAGTGATCGCCCTGTCCCGAGTATTCCGCGTCCCATACGGCTATGGAGCGAAGCTCAAGGATTGTCACGCCGCTAACTTTGGCCGCGATGATCAGTTTGGAACTCTCGGAATTGGTGGGGTGACTTGGGGTACCGGGCGTTCCGCTGACATAGTCCCAAATGACGGAGGGATCGCTGTTGTCGCCGTTAATAAAGATCGCGGAACCGCTTGACGCAGTTGTGGCCGTAATGCTTCTGTTACCGTTTATCGTGGCCTGCGCGTCAGTGCTCAGGTTGTACTCCTTACCGTCCAAGGCTTTGAACTTGTTGAGTGCCCTTCCGTTGATTGCGGTAGCATCGGCCTTGTAGGTAAACTTGCCCGCAAGGAACACGGTTTCGACTTCCGTCAGGGCCACGACTTCGTTGTCCACCCTGCTTCTGTACAGGATGCCGTAGGCACCGACCTTGGGTACAAGATCAATCTTCGAAGCGCTCGCGTCGCCATAGTCGACGATTTTCTTGCCATCCTGCCAGCAATTCAAACCTGTCGTCAAAAGGTTGCGTTCGGCCTGCGTACCGCCTTCGATTCTGTCCCAAAGATAGCTGACCGTTGAGTTAGCATCGACCTGCACAAGCTGTACTGTCAGCACGTTGTAGATCATCTGCGCCGCCGAAGCCTTGCTCATCTGTGTGTCATTGGCGACGTCTTCATAGAGGTTCTGATTCTGACCGAGAGCAACATAGTTTGCAGGCCACTGACCGACCAATACGGACGCGTTGTCCGTGTAGCCGACGGCCCTTAAGACCATCGTCACAGCCTCGTTCGGGGTGATGGTTCTGCCCGGCATGGCGTTGCCGTAGCCGTCGCCCTTCATAATACCCCTCTGCTGCAATACGGCGAGGTAGGGAGCCGCCCAACCGTAGCCGTCGGTATCCTTGAAGGTTGAATTGGTGTAGGATGCCAAGGCGCTGTCCGGAATCGCAAGGGCCCGCACGATCAAGGCCGCGAATTCCGCCCTGTTGACGGCCTTGTCGGGCTCGTAGCCGCCCTCCGGCGTGCCCGTCACGATGCCGAGGTCATATGTGACCTGGATCGCTTCCTCGTTGGCGTTGTCCGCGATGTCGGTCAGTCTGACCTTTCCGCTCGCGGCTGAGGCCACCGAGACGCAGCCGAGTATCAACGCAAGCGTCAATACCGTCATTAGCAATTTCTTCATAAACGTTCCTCCTTTAATAAGGTTTCTTCGAAGGGGATCGGATCGAAAAAGTTTTATTCAAATCACCTCTGTAATTGAAATAAATATATTTTCTTTTCGATAAACCGATAAAGATCAAATCGAGAGAATGCCTTGTTTGATTTTTGCCGACAATAAATATCTCGACTCCTTGAAATTTTCGTTGC
>JAISBV010000140.1 GCA_031266025.1 Eubacteriales Family XIII. Incertae Sedis bacterium | reverse complement strand
GAAGAGAAGCCATGATGTGGACGATGTTCTTCTTCTGGTTTGCCGTGCTCGCGGGGCTGATGGTTCTGAACAGAAGCAGGCTGCGCGTAAGCAGGGAGTATTATTTTTAGACGTTCCGGATTACCGCTCAAACAGCACACAGGCAAAAGCCCGCGGGATATTTCTCGCGGGCTTTTATTTTTAAACTTACTCATAGTTATTTCTCAAAGATATGAAAGACGGTGTGATGCCCTCGCTCCGCTCCGGCTTCGTTCAAACAGTGAGCCAAGCTCACCAAAGTCTTTGTTCTCAAAACCGAGGAATGCAGTCATTTTGCTCCAACTTAGCGGTACACGCGGGCATCACACCTTTTCCCGCCGAATATACCCTTGAGAAGTAACCCTACTACGGAACTTATACTCAATATCGGAAAAAATAACTACGCTGCGCTTCCCATTTATGATATACTGTCTATATTCTGATTTTTTTGCTGCGCCGAGAAGTCTGAAAGGAATGGTCATAACCATGATTCGAACAATAACAGCTCATACGACCGAAATCGACGATGTGGAGTCTGCGGTCAAAGAAATGCAATCACAGCTTCAATCCGGCGGCCCGCTGAATAAAAACACCGTTGGCATTATAGCGTGTCATTACGAATTTGTGCTGTCGGGCGTCGTTAAGGCTTTACAGGAAAGTCTGCCGTTCGCCGTGCTTGGCGCCATCACATCCGCGCAGGCCGTTGCGACGGAATCCGGCGCTCTGATGCTCACGCTCATGGTTCTGACAAGCGACGACGCCGAATTTGTTACCGCGATGACGGCTCCGTTGCGCGGGCAATCCGGGAACATCATAGCAAACACATACACCGACGCGACTTCCGCGAAAAACGAAAAGCCCGCGTTGATTCTCGCTTACGCGCCGTTTATGTTGGAAAACTCCGGGGATGAATATGTAAGCGTGCTCACAAGGGTTTCGAACGGCGCGCCTTGCTTCGGCACACTGGCCGTCGACGACACTGCGGATTTTTCCAATTGTTTCATGATCTATAACGGTGAGCATTACAACGACCGAATGGCGCTGCTCATGATCTTCGGCGATATCAAACCAAAATTCTTTATCGCCACGATCTCCTCCGACAAGATCATCGGAAAAAGCGCTCTCGTCACAAAAAGCGAGGGGCATGTGCTCATGGAGGTCAACGACCGCCCCGTCGTGGAATATTTTGAAAACCTCGGCTTGACAAAAGCGAGCGAAACCGCCTATGCCATGACGTCCCTGCCGTTCATGCTCGACTACGGCGACGGCACGCCTTGGGTGTCCAAGGTGTTTATAGGCCTGTCGCCCGAAAAACACGCGATCTGCGCGGGCGCGATGCCGGAGGGCGCTACGCTCTATATAGGCGTATTCGACAAAAACGACGTATTGCTCACGTCAGAGGACGCCGCGAAAAAAGCTCTCGGCGATATTGCCGAAGCGTCAGGTCTTCTGATCTACTCATGTATATCGCGCGGCATGTCTCTCGGCGCGGATCAGCTTATGGAGTTGGATATGATAAAGGAGAAAGTCTCCGACAGTCTTCCGTTTATGATGGCCTACTCCGGCGGTGAATTGTGCCCGACGCAGATATCGGAAGAAAAAGCCATCAACCGATTCCACAACAACGCGTTTATAGCTTGCGTATTTTGAAGTTTACTCAGGGCCGTCCCGGATAAACGAATTGGGACGGCCTTGCGTCACAACGGTGAATTGAATTGCCATTGCAAGAAGAGAATTTAGCGCTTCAGAACGAAGTAAAACAACTGAAAATGCAAGTTTCGAAGCTCTCACGAGAGCTTCGTGTATCAAACAGTCTCCATGAGAAGGTCGCAAAAATGCTTGAAGCCAAGGACACGCTCGGAAACGTGCTCTCTGCGGCAAACGCCAAGCAACGGGCGTACACGGACATGCTGATCGAGAGCTGTCCGAGCATTATTGTGCTGCTTGACGATTCGAGCCGCCTTGTGTTCAGTACAAGAACCCTTCTCACGGCAACGGGTATGCCAAATTTTGACTACATAAAAGACCGCAGCTTTGAAGACATATTTTCGCGCTATTTCAAACCCGAGAGCATGGCGGCGCTGAAAGACGCCATTGAGTCCGTAAGCGTTTACGGTGAAACGATAACATTCCACGACTGGGTGGATTTTTCCGGCGACGATCTGCCGCGGTATTACGCTATAGAACTGCGCAGCGTGGGCAGTGCGGGCAGCGCGGCCGGTATTACGGCGGGCGTATTGGCCGTTATGGTCGATCTGACCGACTTCGTACGCGAAAAACAGCGCGCCGAAGCCGCAAACAACGCCAAATCCGAATTCTTGGCAAATATGAGCCACGAAATTCGCACGCCCATGAACGCCATCATCGGCATGAGCGAGATGCTTGCCCGCTCCGAGTTGAAATCCACACAAAAGAAATATCTTGACGATATACGCAAATCATCGCAGTCCCTGCTCGTTATCATAAACGATATCCTCGACTTTTCGAAAATCGAAGCCGGCAAGCTCGAAATAGTCAACGCGAATTACAGTCTGCGCGCAATGACAGACAATCTCAATTCTATCTTTACGCTGCTTTGTCAAAACAAGAATCTCGATTTTGTCTGTTTTACAGACGAAAACGTACCCGCGTCGATAAGCGGGGACGAAAACCGTCTGCGGCAGGTTCTGACGAATTTACTTTCCAATTCCGTAAAATACACCAAGGCGGGCCGCGTGGAATTTTCCGTCCGCATGGCAGAAGGAAACAACTTACGTTTCGACGTAAAAGATACGGGCATGGGTATACGGGAAGAGGATAAGAACAAGCTGTTCAAACCCTTCGAACAACTTGATCTGCGCAAGAACAAAAATGTCGTGGGCACCGGACTCGGACTTGCCATCAGCTATAACCTGTGCAACTTGATGGGCGGGAAGCTCTCTCTCGAAAGCGTTTACGGCAAAGGCTCCGTATTTTCGGCGGAAATACCCTGCGTCGCCGCCGAAGCGGCGGAAACGGACGCGACGGATATCGCCGCTGTTGAATTCTCCGCGCCGGGCGCCCGCGTGCTCGTGGTAGACGATATAGACGTCAATCTTTCTGTGGCCGAAGCGCTCCTTGGCACATTCGAAATCGAGCCGACGCTCGCGCAGAGCGGAGAGACGGCTATAGACTTCGTAAATGACAATCGTTACGATCTGATCTTTATGGATCACATGATGCCGGGAATGGACGGGGTTGAGACCGCTCACCGCATACGCGCGCTTGGCGGCCGCAATGAAACGGTTCCGATAGTCGCGCTGACGGCAAACGCGATCAGCGGCGTTGAAGAAATGTTCTTGAAAAATCGCATGGACGGCTTCCTGCCAAAGCCGCTTGATATTGCGCTGTTAAATTTATGCCTGAGAAAATGGCTTCCGCCTGATCTGATCAATGAACATAACTGTTCAAACACCGCGTAAGTTTGATTGAAATCTTTGAGCGGTAACCAATGAACGTAACCAAAGAAAGAACCGGCTGAGCGGCGTCATACAGCGATAGCCCGTACGACTCTGTCGTTTCCGGAAAGATCCTTGTATACTTCGGGCGTCTCATAGCGCTTTGTCTCTTTGATAAGACCCGTAACGGCGTCCGCTTGGTCAAAACCGATCTCAAGGAACAGCGTTCCTCGTTTCTTCATGTAAAGATGCGCTTTTTCCAAGATACGCCGGTAGGCGTCAAGACCGCCCGCGCCGCCGCAGAGGGCGACCGCCGGTTCGTATTCGCTGATCTCGGGCTGCAGGGTCGGAAGCACGTCTTCGGGGATATAAGGCGGATTGGATACGATGACGTGATATTTCGCGCCGCCCAAACCCGATCTCAAACTGCCGAACATATCGCTTACGGCAAAGCGTATTCGGTCAGCCACGGCGAGAGCAACGGCGTTCTTCTTTGCTACGGCAAGCGCCGCAGGGCTTATATCCGTGGCCTTCATTTTCAAATCGGATTTGTTCTTGCATAAGCTGACGGAGACGGCGCCGCTTCCGACGCCGATTTCGAGAGCGCGCCAACCGCCGGTCGGAGTCTTCTCGCGCGTCATATGCGCAAGTACCGTCTCTACAAGGATTTCCGTGTCCTGTCTCGGTATGAGGACGTTCTCGTTCACCGCGAAATCGAAGCCCATAAACTCCCGCCTGCCTATGATGTAGTGCAGCGGTCTGCGTGAAGCTCTGACATCCAAAAGCTCAAAATACGCGTCGCAAAGCTTTTCGTCCAATTCCCTGCCCCAGTTCATGAACAGTTGATTTTTATCGAATTTCATGAGGAAACACAGCAGTTCTTCGGCGTCCGTCTTCGCTTCCTCACAGCCCGCGCCCTTAAGTCTCGCTTCGGCTACCTGCAATATCTCCTTTATCTCGAGACTCATGTCAATGCGATCCGTTGCGATCCACGAGCGCCTTGCGTATGACGCGGATAAAGTCCGCGTTCGTCCGTGTATGCGCAAGATGGTCTATAATCATTTCTGTAACATCCTGCGTGCCGAGGTTCGCCATAGCCCTGCGCATGATCCAGATAGCTTCGAGCTCGTCCTGATCCATGAGCAGATCCTCGCGTCTCGTACCGGATTTATTAAGATTTATGGCCGGGAATATGCGTTTCTCCGACAACTTCCTGTCCAGATGGAGTTCCATATTACCCGTGCCCTTAAATTCTTCAAATATCACGTCGTCCATGCGGCTGCCCGTTTCGACCAAGGCGGTCGCCAATATCGTTACGCTGCCGCCCTCCTCCATCTTGCGCGCGGCGCCGAAAAACTTCTTTGGCTTGTAGAGGGCGCTCGGATCAAGTCCGCCGGAAAGCGTTCTGCCGGACGGCGGCACTACAAGGTTGTATGCACGCGCCAGTCTCGTGATACTGTCAAGAAGTATAACGACGTCCCTGCCGTGCTCCACAAGGCGCTGAGCTCTGGCCAATACCATCTCCGCGACCTTCACGTGGTTTTGCGGCTGTTCGTCAAACGTTGAGTATATGACCTCGCCGCTTATGGAACGCTGCATATCCGTCACTTCCTCGGGGCGCTCGTCCACAAGGAGGACGATCAGCTCAACCTCGGGGTGCATCTTCTCTATAGTATTGGCGACCTTCTTCAAAAGCACGGTCTTGCCTGCTTTCGGCGGCGCGACTATAAGACCCCTCTGCCCCTTGCCTATGGGCGCGACGAGGTTTATGAGCCGCATCGACAGTTCCCTCGAACCGTCCTCAAGGTTCAGGCGCTCTTTCGGGAATATGGGCGTCAGGTTATCGAAATCCGGCCTTTCGATGGAAACCTTCAGTTCGTCGCCGTTGACCTTGAATACGTACAACAGCGCGCCGAAACGCTCCCCCTCATTGGGTCTTCGTGAAACGCCGTTTATTTTGTCGCCTGTTTTGAGATTGAATCTTCTGATTTGAGACGGAGAAACGTAGACATCCTTTTCGCTGGTCAGGAAATTGTGGAATCGCAGGAATCCGAAGCCTCCATCGGCTATTTCGAGTATACCGTCGACCTCGTAGCGGTTCTTTTTTTCGTCGGATTCGGGTTCTCTCGAAATCTCGGACTGACGGGCCGCCGGCGGATTTACCTGTCTTGCCGCTGCAGCCGGCTCAACGTTCGCGTCTCCCGGCGGGGCTTTGTCCGCTTCGGACGGCTGCGGGGCGGCGCTTTCGACCGGGGCGGCCGTTTCGGTTAAAACAACCGTTTCGACGGGCTCCGGAACCTCACGCGCCGCGACCCTTCGGGATCTGCGCACCGCTCTCGGCTTGTCGTCGGTCTCCGCAGACGTTTTCTGCCGCGCGACCGGCGTGCTCCCGGAACTCCTTGTCCCCGCGCCCGCAGTGAGCGCTTCAAGTATTTCTGCCTTTTTCAGCTTGTCATAGCCCGGGATCTTGAACGCCTTCGCGATCTCGCGCAGCTCCGCGATCCTTTTGGATCGCAACGTAGATTCGTCCATACTAAATCTCCTTATTCAGCGGCGTTCTCTTCGGCGGGTTCACCGTCCGCGTCCGCGTTTTCTCCGTCCTCGCTCTCGGGAACGGTCGATTCAAGAGGAACGGAATATATCTCGCGAATGATCTCTTCTATCTTTTCCACATCGGGATGCACGTACGCGTCGACCTTGCCGTATGGCATGGTGTACGTCGAGATGCGCTCCTCCGACATGCCCAAGGCCTTTCGCGCCAGATATATCATCTTGCTCATGGGCATATCCGACGTCACGTTCTCGCGGACAGTGGCGGCAAGCTTGGACATATCCGATTTTAGCGCCTGCCTGAACGCCGATTGCATAAAAGCCTGCTGAGCCCTTATCCGACCGAGATCTGCGTCCGCGTAGCCCTTTCTGAAACGCAGGAATTTCACGGCGTTTTCGCCGTTCAGCGTCTGCAGACCCTGCTTCAGGTGTATGCTGAGCGGCGGTTTGTCGCGCGGATCCTCGTAGTCGAGGTTCTGCGGAATGTCCACGGGTACGCCGCCGATCGCGTCAACGATCTCCTTGACGCCGTCGTATTCTATGACGGCATAGTAGTTGATGGGCATGCCGAGCAATATCTCGCTCACGGCTCTCGCCGAATTCAGAGGGTCTTTTCTGTACGCGGCGTTGATCTTGTTTTCGGCGGCCTCGTTATAGCCCGGCCTGTGATAGTATGTATCCCTCGGAATCGAGATGATATCCAAATGCCGCGCGTCAATGTCGAAGCTGACAAGCATGATCACATCGGACAGGCCCTGATTCACACCCAAAAGCAAACAGTTCACGCGTTTTTTGTCTTTGAAAGCGGCATAGAACGGGCTGTTGCTCGGAATGAAGTAATCAGTGAAGTCCTCTTCAAGTATCACGAGCTCCGTCTCTTCCCCCTCTTCATCGTCCTCTCCCGCGATTGCGCCAAGAGGACGAAACTCCATAAACGCGCCCACCGCCGGAATCAGAGCGAGACTGAGAACTATGAAAGCTGCAAGAAACGTTATCCAAAACGCCATCTTGGCGCCGCTCGATTTTACGGCCGCGCCTTTTTCCTTGACTATGCCGCCCGCGCCTGTCGCGCGGGTTGATTTTTTGATTTTTATTTTTTCAATCATGTTTGGACGAATAATTCAGAATGGCCGATCCCGGATACGCCTTTACCGTCCCCTCGGGTAAAGATACGTCAAAATCGAATACAATAATGCCGGTACATATCGGCGAAAAACATCCGTCGCCTCGAAAGCGGCGAAGACCGACATTCATTCTATACCGGTTTCGGGAAAAAATAAAGCCCGGTGCGAAAATTGAAATATTACGTTTGCGTTACAGGTTACATGACTACTGCACAGCAGTATGTTCGGCGGGATTTTC
The DNA here is from genome assembly GCA_031266025.1 of Eubacteriales Family XIII. Incertae Sedis bacterium. GTDB lineage: Bacteria > Bacillota > Clostridia > Peptostreptococcales > Anaerovoracaceae > JAITLA01. The sequence continues at coordinate 5,912 of JAISBV010000140.1, read as the reverse complement.
CGTTTCCTGCGCATCCTCGGGAGGCGGCGGATTGTAGATGTCGCCTATCAAGGCTTCGGCGGCGGTCTCGTCGACGAACCAGTATGATGCCCCGTTCACCGTGCCGGATTTCCCTTCAAGTGAATATCCTTGGACATTCGCCGCGTCGAGACCCGCCGCTTTTACGGCTATCTTGCCGGCCACGCCCACGGTGAGGTCGGAATCCACGTTGTTCATGACAGTCTTCACCACATTCGGCAGGTTGAAACCCAGAGCTTCCTTGAAGGCCGCCTTCATAAATTCGCGCTGCGCCGCCGTACGCCCTATATCTTGATTCGGATAGCCCCCGCCGTTATTGTTTTTCCTGAAGCGCAGGAATTTTACGGCGTCTTCGCCGTTCAGCGTCTGCTCGCCTTTCGTGAAATGTATGTGCAGAGGCGGTTTGTCGTAAGGGTCGTCGTAATTCATGTCTATGGGGATATCTACGGTAACGCCCCCTATGGAATCGACGACTTCGGCGACGCCCTCGAATTTTATGACCGCGTAGTAATGTATAGGTATGCCACCAAGTATGTCCTGTACGGCCGCCGCCGTTCCGACTGCTCCGTCGGATCCGTAGATGGCGTTGATCTTGCGCTGAGCCGCGCTCTTCGCTTCCGGCCTGTCGTAATACGTGTCCCTCGGCACGGAAATTATGTCGAGCCTTTGATTTTTCATGTCATAACTGCCGAGCATGATCGTGTCGGTCAGATGACCGTTGATGCCGAGCAAAAGCATATTCAGGCGTTCGGTATTCATGAACATGTCGTAATTCGGGTCGTTTGGGTCGAGATTCGCCTCTTTCAGCCCGTCCGGCAATATTTCATCGCCGCCGGCGATGGGTTTTTCGGCCAACATTGAAATCCAATACATCGCGGGAACAAGCAACGCCACAAATATAATAAATCCTATTAAAAATGTCTTTATAAAGCCGCCGCGTCTCTTCGCTTTCACCTTTGTCGCCTTAAAACCTATCGGATTCGCGGCCTTATCCGAGTACCCGGACGTGTGTACTCTCATCCCTTATACTCCCATCAGTAAATATCTTATCCGGCGGCGCAAATTCCTCGCGCCGTCGCCAAAACCTTCATCGTTCCCCGTTCAATTTTTGCCCTCTTTGCCTATATATCCCGCGCTACAACATATTGGACATAACAACGACAGGGAAGGTTCCCCCATTGAGGGCCTTCCCTGCTTGCGGTCTGTTATTTTTGCGAATTTCGGTATCGAACCGCCCTGTTCGCGGCCTATTGATAATTGAAAAAGCCCTTGCCCGATTTTCTGCCAAGCTCTCCGCCGCGAACCTTTTTGCGAAGCAGGGCGTGCGGTCTGTACTTGTCCTCGCCGAACTCTTTGTGAAGAACTTCCATTATGGCGAGACATACGTCGAGACCGATCAGATCTCCGAGCGCCAACGGCCCCATGGGGTGGTTCGCGCCGAGTTTCATGGCTTCATCTATGTCGGCGGCCGAAGCCACGCCGTCCGCCAATATGCCTATAGCCTCGTTGATCATCGGAACAAGCACCCTGTTCACGACAAAGCCCGGCGCTTCTTCGACTTCTACGGGGGTCTTGCCTATCTTTACGGAAAGATCCACGATGGTTTTTTTCGTTTCTTCGGAAGTGGCCAATCCTTTTATGATCTCGATCAGCTTCATCGCGGGAACGGGATTGAAGAAATGCATACCGATGATTTTGTCCGGCCGGCCGGTCGCCGAGGCGATCTCCGTAATAGACAGCGACGACGTATTCGTCGCGATGATGGTTCCGGGCTTGCAGAGTTTGTCAAGCTCCGCGAACAGCGCTTTCTTGGATTCCATTTCCTCTGTGGCCGCTTCAATGATCAAATCCGCGTCCGCTACGATGTTTATGTCCGTCGAACCTTTGACGCGAGCGAGAACGGCGTCCTTGTCGGCCGCGCTGATCTTCTCTTTCGCGACCAGCTTCTCAAGGTTCTTCGTGACTGTGGCAATACCGCCGTCCACCGAGGTCTGACGTCTCGCTCTCAGAACCACATCGTACCCGTTTTGCGCCAAAACTTGGATGATGCCGGCGCCCATAGTGCCGGTTCCCAATACGCCTATCTTCTTCATAATGTCCCTTCTCCTTTAAATTCCGATAACTGTTTACGATATTGCGATTATATTAACTATACTACAATATTGTTAATTAATTGTCAATAGGCGTTTCATCTCCTTTTTATACTGCTCGACGCCCGGTTGATTGAACGGATCGACGCCCATGAGCCGCCCTGTGTACGCGCAGGTCAGCTCAAAGAAATAGACAAGCATACCGAAACTGTAGGGCGACATGTCGGGTATGCTTACGCGCACTATTGGGATGCCCGCGGCTCTGTGCGCCGCTATGACGCCCTCCGTGGCCGCCCTGTTGACCTCGTTCATGCTCTTGCCCGCAAACAGCGGGTCGGCGCTCGCCGGCGCCGTCAGATCGCGCGGCGGCCGCAGTACGTCGAGCACGGTTTCGAAGAATATCGGGTTGCCCTCTTGCAAAAACTGGCCCATGGAATGCAGATCCGTACTGAACGAAAGCGCGGCCGGGAAGAGTCCCGTTCCGTTCTTGCCCTCGCTCTCGCCGTAGAGCTGCTTCAGCCATTCGGAAAACATGAACATGGCGGGCTCATAGTATTCGAACACCTCGACAGTCTTGCCGCCGTCAAGCAGCGCCTTTCTTGTGGCGGCTAAAACAGCGGCAAGGCCGCGCATATCGTCTTCCGCCGCCCTTTGCGCTCCGGCCAAAACCTCTTTTATATCTATGCCGGCCACGGCCATGGGCAGCAGACCTACGGGACTGAGCACCGAATACCTGCCGCCGACGTCCGGCGGAATAACGAAGCTCTCATAACCTTCGGCGTCAGCCTCCGCGCGCAGCGCGCCGCCTTTCGGATCGGTGATCGCGAAGATGCGCTTTACGGCCTCATCCTTGCCGTACCGGTCGAACAGGAGTTCCTTGAGTATCGCGAAGGCAATATTAGGCTCCGTCGTCGTTCCCGATTTGGATATCACACAGAGCTTAAAATTCCTGCCGGCAAGCCGGTCGACCGTCTTCGCGTGATACGAGCCGCTGATATTCTGACCCGCGAACATGATTTCCGGCGTACCGGCACAATTGGCGCCGACACAATCCTCCGTCATTTCAACGGCCGCGCGCGCGCCGAGATATGAACCGCCTATACCTATAACAGCGAACACGTCGCATCCGTCGCGTATGCGCGCGGCCGCCGTCAATATGCGTTCCGTTTCCTTATCACCGCCGCGCTGCGGCAATCCGACCCAACCCGTGAACGCCTCATTGCCCGACATGAGTCCTTCGTGTATCTTCTCGATTCGATCAACGGACGCGGCGGGGGCGGCGGGACAGCCCAAAAAATCCAAGGCCAATGCTTTGTTCGCGCTATAGCTCTTCGTCATTGTCTATCACAACTCCTCTCATTTCGGTCTTTTTTTTCATTACCGTATAAGTGGGCGCCAAAGAACGGAGCCATTCCTTTACATCTTCATCCTTCATCTTCATCACGTCGCCGCATATGACGTCTTCGATCGAACGGTCGCCGCAAAGCATGGCAAGCAGGGCCTCGGACGGCGGCGGCGGCGTACCTGTAAATATCTTCTCATGACTTGTGGGTTTGGCCGATTCCGTCTTCAGAATCAATTCTTCGTGAAGCTTTTCGCCGGGACGAAGCTTCGTGATAACAATATCTATGTCCTCATAAGGCCTGTAGCCCGAAAGCCTGATGACGTTCTCCGCTAAATCCGCTATGCGTATGGGCTCGCCCATATCAAGTATGAACATCCCGCTGCGTTCCGCCATCGCGCCGGCCTGAATCACCAACTGCACCGCTTCCGGTATGGTCATAAAATAGCGCGTGACATCCGGATGCGTGACGGTGACGGGGCCTCCGTTCTCGATCTGCTTTCTGAATACGGGGATTACGCTGCCGTTGCTGCCGAGCACGTTGCCGAAGCGCACGGCGGTGAAGCGCGTAGTCTTTGAGCTGTCGTTCTTCGCCTGAAGGATCATCTCGGCGACGCGCTTCGTGGCGCCCATGACATTTGTCGGATTCACGGCCTTGTCCGTGGATATCATCACGAACCGCTCCACGGCGAACGCGTCCGCCAATCCGACCATATTGGCGGTTCCGAGGATGTTGTTGACCACGGCCTCCTTGGGATTCAGCTCCATAAGCGGCACATGCTTGTGCGCCGCCGCGTGAAATATGACGTGCGGCATGTACTTGCGAAAGATATCTTCCATACGGTTGCGGCTCCGCACGGAAGCGATAGCCACTTCAAACGCGAGCAGCGGGAAACGCGTCTTCATCTCTTCCGCCAGTTCGAATACAGAATTTTCGTAGATATCGACCGCCACAAGCCGTCTCGGGCGAAACGCGGCGATTTGGCGGCAGAGCTCCGAGCCTATCGAACCGCCGCCGCCCGTGACCATGACGATGCGGCCCTCGATATATCCGCTGATTTCCCGCAGATTTACCTGTACGGGATCCCTTCCGAGCAAATCCTCTATATCTACGTCGCGCAATGTATTGATGCTGACGTTTTCATTGATCAGGTCTATAAGGCCAGGCAGTATCTTGAGTTTGCACCGCGTTTTGTTGCACTCATTGACGATGGATTGTATTTCCTTCTTCGTGGCCGACGGAATGGCGATGATGATCTCGTCTACGCTGTACCGCCTTGCCGCTACGCGAATATCCTTCTTGCCGCCGACGATTTTGGCGCCGATAATGCGCTTGCCTCTCTTGGACATATCGTCGTCTATTACCGCCGCGACCTTTTTTCCGTACTCCGGATGCCGCCGTATCTCCCTTATCATCGACGCCCCCGCGTCGCCCGCGCCCACAACCATAACCTTGGATACGCTGCCGCCGATCAGTTCCGTCTTTCCGAATCTGAGCAGTATATTGCGGAAATTGAAACCCTGCTGCTGCCTCATGCTTCGAAAAAGCCTGTACATTATCCGAATGCCGCCGATGAAAAACACATTCAGTACGAAGCTCATGATAAATATGCTCCGCGGAACGGCCTGCTGCGCGAATTGCATATAACTGATACAGACAAGGATCGCTATGGCGGCCGTCGCGAATATTTTGACAATCTCTTCCGCGCCGGCATAGCGCCAGAGACTCTGATACAGGCCGCAGATGAAGAATACGACGAGCTCCATGGCCGTGAGGATGAAAATATTGTCCGCGTACGCGGATATGTAGTTCAGAAACAGCTCCGATTCCACATTGAAATCAAAGCGCATAAGGTAAGACAGTATAAATGAAATATTGACCGCAATCGCGTCTATCACTATCAAAGCCGCAATGCGAACATACTTTACCATAATCGGCTCCTGCGGGGGCGTCTGCTGTTTTATGTCGGTAGAGTATATTTTACAACTTTTCTGCGCGATGCGCAAGCGCGCGCGCAAAATACACGCCCACATTCGGTTGCCTGTTTGTTATCGCTCAAAAACCTCAATTATTCGTAAATCGCACTTAAAAAATAGTATTTTTTTCGCGCCACATCCGAACAGCGTTTATGAGCCGGACAATCTAATGAGAGCGAGCAAACCCGCATGAACACTGCGTTTGTGCGGGTTTGCCCTTTTCCTTTTTGCGCTTGCCCACGCGCCTAAAATCGGCGCGTGGTGCCAAAATGGTGCCTGAGCTTCGTAAAGCAATATAAGAAGTGATAAGGAATTGTAAGCACTTGCGTGATTTACAACTCCGTTTCATGTCCTTTTGCCTTTGGCGGTTTAGGCTTCTCTGCTTCCTTTTCCGTCTGCCCGCCCGCCGCGTGGACGGCGGCGTGGTAGAGGTCAAGCACTTCCTTTTTGCGCTCCAAGCGTACATCTACATACCGCGCCGTGAC
>JAISBV010000136.1 GCA_031266025.1 Eubacteriales Family XIII. Incertae Sedis bacterium | reverse complement strand
GGCTTCGGCCTGCGATCTATTTCATATTAAACATATATGTAATAGATGATTATGGTATCAGTTTACCACATACTCTTCGCGACTGTCAAGCGATTTTTCGCGCGATTTTTTGATTCGGGATTCGGGGAGGATTCGAATGGAAAAAAATGGGGAAAAAATGGCAAAAAAATCATTGACATTGTGCGCGCGCTGATTTATAATATCTGGTGCGTGCGTTCATTCCCGCCTATGGCGGGGCTCGCGGGTACAGGCTGGATATCCGGCTGCGGCCCGATCGTTACAGTGCCGAAAGCAATCGCCGGGCGCCGGCGTTTCGTCTGCGGATGAAGCCCAAACAGCGTCTGCCGATTTCAGTAGGTAGGAGGTATAATAATAAATGAACACAAAGACCTATGTAGCAAAGCCTCATGAGATACAGCGGAAGTGGTACGTTATTGACGCCGACGGTAAAACGCTCGGTCGGCTCGCAAGCGAAACCGCCTCCATTCTGAGAGGTAAAAAGAAACCTATCTTCACCCCCTTTATTGATACGGGCGATTATGTGATCGTTATCAACGCGGAGAAGATCGTCGTAACGGGTAAAAAACGCAAGGAAAAGATATACAAAAGGCATACGGGCTATCCGGGCGGGCTTAGGGAGATTACATTTGAGAAGCTTCAGGCGAGACGCCCCGAGGAGATCATAAGGCACGCCGTAAAAGGCATGATGCCGAACGGCAAGCTTGGCAGACAGATGTACAAGAAACTGAAGGTCTATGCGGGTACGGAGCACAGGCACGCCGCGCAGAAACCCGAAGTTTGGAACTTTTGAGAGGGGAGGAACAGACAATGGCGAAATTGCAATATGCAGGTACAGGAAGAAGAAAGTCGTCCGTTGCCAGAGTCCGACTGATCCCCGGTAAAGGCAGCATTACGGTCAACAAGAAGCCGCTCGACGATTATTTTGGCATGGAGATATTGAAGAAAGCGGTCAGGACGCCCTTTGAAATCGCGGGCGCGGAAGGGAAATTCGACGTAATCGCCACCGTTAACGGCGGCGGGTTTACGGGACAGGCGGGAGCGCTTCGCCACGGTATCGCGCGCGCGCTGTGCGTCGCGGATCGCGAAGCTTACAGGCAGCTTCTTAAGTCGGCGGGTTTTCTGACCAGGGACTCAAGGATGAAGGAAAGAAAGAAGTACGGATTGAAGAAGGCAAGAAGAGCGTCGCAATTCTCAAAACGTTAAACGACCGCGGCTCATATGCGCGTTTGGCGCGTCAATGCCCGGCGGAGTATATCTTGTTCTGCGTTTCGGTACGGTTGCGATATCGGAAAGGTTTCGCAAATGCTGTAAGGAGGTGTTTCCATGCAAGAGGTCTTTGATTTTTTGAAAAAATGCAATACCTACTACTTGGCTACGGTCGAAGGTGATCAGCCTCATGTTCGCCCGTTCGGCACGGTCAATCTCTTCGAGGGTAAGCTGTACATTCAGACCGGAAAGTCTAAGGATGTTTCAAAGCAGATCGGCGCGAATCCCAAGATAGAGATATGCGCGTTCAACGGCGAGAAATGGATACGCGTACAGGCTTCCGCCGTTTCCGACGACAGACGCGAGGCCAAGGTGAACATGTTGGACGCCTATCCGAACTTGAAGGACAGATATTCCGCCGACGACGACAATACGCAAGTGCTGTATCTGAAAGACGGCGTTGCGACGATATCGTCGTTTGCGGGCGAGCCAAAGGTAATTCGTTTCTGATTTGTTCGCAATATTTTCGGTTTGTGCGGGGCGAGCGCAGTCGCCCCGTGTTTTTTTGCATTTTTTTTGAAATTTTCCATTTTCAAAAAAAAATCTATTGATTTTCGCGACGGATTGCGGTATAGTGGAGATATTAGCACTCTATGTGCTTGAGTGCTAACGCGGAACCAACATCAAATATCGCTTGTTTTGTGTAGAACTTGCGGCGGGCGGAATGCCGCAACGGAGGCGCCCTATGGCAAAAAAACAATTTAAAGCCGAATCAAAACGGCTGCTGGATCTTATGATCAATTCCATCTATACCCATAAGGAGATTTTTTTGCGCGAATTGATTTCGAACGCAAGCGACGCTATTGATAAGCTTTATTACAAGAGCTTGGTTGAAAAAAAGAGCACAGGCGTTTCGAAGGACGATTTCAGTATATGGATTTCAGTGGACAAGAGCTCGCGAACGCTGACCGTCACGGATAACGGGCTCGGTATGACGAAAGATGAGATGGAAACAAATCTCGGTACGATCGCGCATAGCGGCACACTTGATTTCAAGAAAGAAACCGTTGACGGCGGCGCGGATACGAAAAAGGCAAAGACTGCGCGTGACGCCATAGATATCATCGGTCAATTCGGCGTCGGTTTCTATTCGGCTTTTATGGTCAGCAGCCGTGTGAAGGTCATAAGCCGCGCTTTCGGCGAAGAACAGACTTGGGAATGGGAATCCTTGGGCGCGGACGGTTATACTGTCAGGGAGTCGGCAAGGAACGGCAACGGAACCGAGATTATATTGACCATAAAAGAAAACACGGACGACGAAAAATACGATGAATTTCTTGAGACCTATCGCATCAAAAACCTCGTCCGGCGTTATTCGGATTATATACGCTACCCGATCATGATGAACGTGGAGAAACGGCGGGCCCTGCCGAAAGCCGAAGGCGCGGACGAAGACGCCCTGCCTGATTATGAAAGCTATATAGAAGCCGATACGCTGAACAGCATGACGCCGATCTGGAAGCGCGGCAAAAATGATGTGAAGGACGAAGAGTACAACGAATTTTACAAGGACAAATTCTCTGATTATACGGATCCCCTGAAGGTGATACACACGAGCGTCGAGGGCGTTATCAGTTACGACGCGCTTCTTTATATACCCGCCAAGGCGCCTTTCAATTATTATACGCGCGAATACGAAAAGGGTCTGCAGCTTTATTCAAGCGGCGTTATGATCATGGATAAATGCGCCGATCTCCTGCCCGATTATTTCAGCTTTGTCAAGGGACTTGTGGATTCGCAGGATCTCTCTTTGAACATATCGCGGGAAATGCTGCAGCATGACAGGCAGCTCAAAGCCATTGCCTCAAGGATAGAGAGCAAGATCAAGTCGGAACTTTCGGCTATGCTCAATACTGACAGGGAGAAATATGAGGAATTTTTCAAGATATTCGGTCTTCAGCTCAAGTTCGGCATCTATGACCACTACGGCATGAAGAAGGATGTGCTTGAAGATTTGATCATGTTTTACTCTTCTGCCGAGAAAAAACAGGTCACGCTTTCCGAATACGTCTCGCGCATGGACGCCGAGCAAAAGTTTATCTATTACGCGGCCGGCGAGTCCGTCGACAAACTCGACAAGCAGCCGCAGACGGAGCTTTTGAAGGACAAAGGATACGAGATACTGTATCTGACCGACGATGTGGATGAATTCGCGCTGAGAGCGCTGATGCAGTACAAGGAGAAGCAATTCAAATCCGTTTCCGAAGGTGATCTCGGCATAGAGGAGTCCGAGGACGATAAGAAGGCGGCAGCGGCGAAAGCGGAAAGCAGCAAGGATTTACTTTCCGCCGTCAAAGAGACTCTCGGCGATAAGGTCTCGGAAGTTCGGCTTTCGCGCAGACTCAAGAGTCATCCTGTCTGTCTCGCGAGCGGAGAGGGTATTTCCCTTGAAATGGAAAAAGTGCTTTCGGCCATGCCTGCGGACAGCGGCGTGAAAGCAAAGCGGATATTGGAGATCAACGCGGATCACGCGGTGTTCGGGGCGCTCGAAGCGATTTATAAAAACGATAAGGATCGCGTCGCAACTTACGCCAATCTGCTCTACGATCAGGCTTTGCTGATCGAAGGTTTGCCGATCGAAGACCCGGTGGCTTTTTCCAATGCCGTCTGCGCGCTTATGAGCGAAGGCGGGAGTATAGGAACCGCCGCCGAATAGATCGGCGACGGGTTCGTATCCGGCGCAGCGATATGGCGCAGGGCGCTCGGCGCAGCATTGACGCAAACGGTGCGTAATATGAGATCAACACTGTCAAATCTCGAATATTTCAACCTCTATGACGCGCGCGGCGGCAAGACGGTAAAAGGCGGTGATCAAGAGTGGTATGGCTCTTGGTGGCGCCGCATGTCCGGCTGCGGGCCTACCACCGCTGCGAATGTGGTCATGTATATAGGCAACGCGCGCGGCGGCGAGCATATACGGGAAAAACAGGAATTTGTCCGGTTGATGGACAAGCTATGGAAATACGTTACGCCCGGCAGGGGCGGCGTCAACACAACACTCAAGCTGCGCCAAGGCATAGTGGGTTATTCCGGCTTTACGAATCTGAATTTGCGTACCGAGGCCCTCGATGTATCCGCCGAGATCGAGACGCGACCGCAGCTTGAGCACGTTACTGAGTTTATACGCGTCGGCTTAAAGAGGGATTTGCCCGTCGCCTTCCTGAATCTTGACAACGGTCTGGAGCGGCAATTGGACAAATGGCACTGGGTGACGGTAACAGGAGTGGAATATGAAAGCGAAGGCGGAACGGTGAAGATAAATATACTCGACAATTGCAATATGTTCGACGTCAATCTCGACCGATGGCTAAAGAGTACGGCGCGCGGCGGCGGTTTCGTACGTTTTCTGCTATGACGCGTTATATGTTTGCTGCACCTGTCGAGAAAGGCCTTCTTGCAAAAGGAGCAGCCCGATGGTCTGCACCTTTTGAGAAGCGCCATTTTGGTCGAGGTGACAGGATTTGAACCTGCGGCCTTTGCGTCCCGAACGCAACGCTCTACCAAGCTGAGCCACACCTCGTTAAACCCGCTTTACCAGTATACTAAAAATCAATCCGATCGTCCAGTAAAAAATAAAAATTTAATTTTTTGCTAAGGGAGAAATCTTTATGCCGGAAGCAGCCAATATAGATGTGAGCGCCGCGTCCCAAGGCGTCGCGGGACTGAAGAAACATCACATGAAGGTTTCGAGCATAGTTTTCATGATATATTGTCTCGTGGCAGCCGGCGCATTCGGTATCGAAGAGATGATACCTGCGGGCGGCCCCGGTATCACATTGACTATGTTGATCATTTTCCCGATTATCTGGGCGTGGCCCATAAGCAATATGGTAGCCGAGGCCGGCTCCGTACTGCCGTCCGAGGGAGGCGTGTACGTATGGGTTCGCGACGCTTTCGGCGAGTTTTGGGGTTTTCAGGCGGGTTGGTGGAATACCGTCAGCATCTATATTACAAACGGCGTCTATACGGCTTTGGTTGTGGATTATACGAGCCAATACGTCGAAATGTCCGAGACAACCGCGTTTGCTTTGAAAATAATAATGATTCTGATATTCACGGTGATCAATCTGCTTGGCATACGTGAAGTGGGCGCGGTCAGCTCCGTACTTTCCGTCCTTATTATATTGGCTTTTGCCGCCGTCGCGGCAGTCGGTTTTTTGAATTGGCGGCATAATCCGATGACGCCTTATGTGGCGCCGGGCAATTCGCTTCTTGAAGGCATAGGCGGTTCGGTTTCAATATGCGTTTGGATGTACTGCGGGTATGAGTGTATTTCCACACTGGCGGGAGAGGTGAAAAATCCGCAGGTCATACCGAGGGGGCTGCTTTTGGCAATGCCGCTGATAGCGTTTACATATGTGCTGCCCACATTGGGCGGTCTCGCGTCGCTTGGGGAATGGGAGAATTGGTCCACTGAGGGCGGCGCGGGCAGCGTGGGCTATGCGAACGTTCTGTCCGAAAACATAGGCGAGGTATGGGGGTACGTGTTTCTGTTTATAGCTATTATTTCCCAGTGCGCTATATTCAACACGTATTTGGCGTCCGGTTCGAGGGGTTTTTTTGTTCTTGCGGACGACAATCTCTGTCCGGGCTTCCTCGTCAAGCTGAGCAAGAGGAGGGGAGTGCCGTATGTTGGCGTGATCTCCTTGGCTGTCGTTACCGCGCTTTTGGCTCAGTACGATTTTACGACGCTTGTTATGGCGGAGGTCATCTTCATTCTGGCGCTTTACATCATCCTGCCGTTATCCGTGATCAAACTGCGGAAGACGATTCCCGTTTCCGAAAGGGAAGGGTGTTACATCATGCCGGGCGGCAAGCCGGGCCTGTACTTCTTCACGTTGCTTCCGCTCGTTATATCCGTTATGGTATTTTACCTGAACGGAACGGATTATTTTCTGATCGGTTTGGTCGGGGCGTCCACGGGCCCCGTTTTCTATCTGATTTGCAAGTGGCTGTACGGCGGCATGACGAAGAACGATCCGGCGGCTTATCCGCTTAATCCGCGCACGAAATTGGCGGTGGGCGACACGTTTCGCATGGGTGTATACTCGCTGTGCGCGGGCGTTATGGGCGTCACGGGCTCGTTTTTCCTCACGTGGTACGAGGGAGAGTGGGGTGAGGAATACTATGCCGAAGAAGCGGAGAGCGCGTTTTTCACGGATTTTTGGTGGATGATAGATACGATTCGCTATGTCGGCGTCGCGCTGCTTGTTGTGGCCGCTATGATGTTCCTGCTCGGAAAGACCGTGGAACGTAACTACTCAAACCCCACGTGATTTTTACCCATCTCGGAACCTGCCGTCGGTTATTGTCCTCCTCACGTAGCTCTAAGTACGTTCCGGGGGCCAAAACCGCCGGCAGAACCCGATCTGAACACGCGTGCCCGGAGCTTGCGACAGGGTAAAACTGA
>JAISBV010000059.1 GCA_031266025.1 Eubacteriales Family XIII. Incertae Sedis bacterium | reverse complement strand
ATTCATGGATTTTTTTGCGTTTTTGGAGCTAATTTTTACAGTTTATTCCTCTGCATAAAAGTATACTTCTGGGCGAAACGCCAAAAATGTTGAAATTTGAAGCGGGAGGGAATGAAATGCGAAAGCTGATTGACGTAGGGAGAATAAAAAGGATATTGGCCGTACTGGTCGTAATAGCGTTGCTTTTGAATATTCCGTTGCTTACGCCCATACCGACGAGAGCGGAAAGCGATGTGAGCTCGGGCCAAAGCACCGCCGAACTCTATGAAGGCATCCCTAACGGCACGGTTATGGAGGACGGCAACGTCTTGCTGTATTACAGCCTGTGGGATTTCGAGGCGAGATACAAAAACGCGCTTTATTATGACAATTTCTTTGATCCTGCGATCATACCCCTTCCATTTGAGACGGACGAGGCACGCGAGACATTTTTGGCGGGGTACAGGGGAGATACATGGTACCTTTTGGATGTCGTGTATTCGACGCGCCTTATGCCTGCGCCGGGAAGCAATCCGAGTGAAGAGGAGATAGAAGCGCTGATGGCGGCCTCTTCTTTCGCCTATGTGGTGAAGTCCAAAGAAAGCGGTTTGGTCAGAGTCATTCTGTCTACCAAGAACGGCGAGGAATTTAAAATCCATATAGAAGCCGACGAAGACGGAGAAGCGCTTTCCGCGACCTTAGTGCTCTTTGAAGAAGAAGTGACCGTAACGGAGATAGAAGAAGAGGAAGCGATTGAGGAGGACGTCCAAGAAGAGGACTCTGTTGTCGAGGAAGACGCAGCCGAAGAAGACGCGGCTGCTGAAGAAGAGAAAAACCCCGCCGTGAGCGAGGAAAAAGCCGAAGAGAAAACCCCTGCCATTGATGAAGCGGCGCCGGCGGAAAATCCGGCTGCGGGCGAAAACAAAGCCGAAGAAGAAAGTCCGGCCGCAGGCGAAGATGCGAACGAAAATAACAACGCGAATACAGAAGAATCCGCTGCGCCGAGCGGCGAAACGCCCGCTGCGCCCCCGGAAGGAAGTCAGGGTGAGCCGGCGCCTTCCGGCGAGTCCTCAGCATCTGAATCCGGCATCGTTTCAGCCCTGCGCAGCTTCTTCACAGCGACGATCTACGCTGCCGACGCCGACGACTCGACGGAAGAGAGTCCTGCGGACGATCCGGCCGCGCCCGTAATGCCTGACGCGTCCGCTGAAGAATCTGCCGCGCCCGAAGCTCCGACGGACGACGAAAGCGCGCCCGGCAAATCAACGGATGCCGCATCGGAAGAATTTGACGACGCCGCGACGGAAGAAACGGCGCCGGCGGGCGAATCGGACGAAATAAAACAGGTGATCGTAGAGGTTTCCCTGAATGAAATCAAGGAAGTTCTCGCGGGATTCGCGGATGCGCTCGAAGAAATCATTGAGGCGAGGCCCCTTGCCGCGCTTGAGATAACCACGCAGCAATTCGCGGCAAGCAAGAACGCGGATGTTTCGAACGCCCTGTTCGGCGAACAGTCCGGCGGATTGGGCGACGCTTTGAAGTCGGCTTTCTCGTCTATGAGCGCGTCCGAGGTCTATGGGGCGGAAGGCGACGATATCCGGTATTTTCCCGTCAATCTGTACAATTATATGGGAACGCTCGATGGAACGGTCTCAGAAAACCATTTTAATTTGAATTACAATAACTTCAACACGCCGGCCGTATTGTCGCAAGCTCTTACCGTAAACGGCCCCGATGAATATAACAACATCTCGCTCAAAAGATATTTCTTGTTTAATCAAACACAAATCAGAACTTCTTTAGGAGCTTGGCAGGCTTATGCAGTGAACAACAACCCAAACAAGCACGGTGATCAAAACAGAGGCACTAAGACGAATCTGCCCGGAGTAAAGCAGGGCATCGCGAAGCCTATGTTGGGTAACGACGGCACGTTTGAAATCAATTTCGCGACAATGAATGGTCTCGGTCTGTTCCCAAAGATTACAAGCAGTCTGCAAGAAAATACCCAAGTCTACATCTATGGCAATAATACTCCCGGCGGGAATCAGCTCCCCTCACAAAATGGGCAGAATCCCGGTATGATTCAGGCATATCCAAATTACCTTTTACCTTTTGTGAAAGAGGGCGGCGGATACTATTCTTTTGACAGCAGCAGGGAACGCGTCTATGTTCAAGGCGCCGGCAAAGAATTAAAACGTGCCGATTACGTCAGTAACAATGCGAAAAAGGGCTTCTTCCCGTTTTACAGCGGAACAGAATTGACCGGCGACCCCACAGCCGCATATTACAACTTTGGTATGAGCGCGGAGCTTGATTTTGTCATACCCAAGGACGGAAAGGTGAACGACGAGGACATGGTCTTCGAATTCGCGGGCGACGACGACATATGGGTTTATATAGACGGTCGATTGGTATTGGATATAGGAGGGATACACGCCGCCGAGGACGGTACGATAAATTTCGCGGAAAAAACGGTAACGGTTAAAGTGAATCAGGCGGGTGATGCGGTACGCAAATTGGACACTGAAACCTCCGGTTATTATCCGGGTACTTCAACGTTATTGGCATTGACCAACGGTTCTGTAACGAAAAGCTTCAGCGAGATAATTACCGATTATGAAGAGACAAGCTTCGGTGAGTATACCTCGCATAAGCTGCAGATTTTCTACATGGATCGCGCCCCGGCCAGTTCCAACTGCAAAATTCGCTTCAATATACCCGTGATCGAACAGGATAAGCTGAACGTGTTAAAGTTCGCCGATACAGGCACGGACGTCGCCGAAACTTTCGGATTTGAGGTGTACGGCGCGACCGGCTCCGGTGAACCGACAGACGAGAATGGGGGCGATCTGATTGCCACGTCAGATTCGAGCAAGAATGAATATAATCCGAGCCTTGAAATTAAAAAGGACGGAAGATTCGCGTTGGACATTCCGCAGGGGTATACGTGGGTGCGCGTGGTTGAGATGCCCAAGCCCATTGCGCCGGGCAGCGATGAAGACACATATTCCACGGTATTTCTCGGTAAGGAAATCAATAAGAGCGACAAGAACTCGGGATGGATACAAGTCGACGAGAACGCAAATGACAAAACAAACGTCCTGTTCTGCGTCAACTACACGCAGCACCCGATAACGCTGACAAAGTATAAGCTCGATGACATGACGCGAACTCCGGGTGAAATGCCGCAGGATAACGATAAAATCGAATACGGTAAGGTGTCGGATGTGGAATTTAAGCTGTATGAAGCTGATATCAACAATGAGCCCATCGCAGAAAGCGAAGAAACAGTAATCACAAATCTTGAGGGTCAAATAATCTTCAACGACCCGCGTGACGACACAACGCCGGAACTCGAGCAAGGCAAGACATATATACTGATAGAGCAAAAGCAGGAAAATTACGAACAGGCGCCCGACATATACTTCAAGACGACACAGGGCGTAAGTCCATTGGTAGATGAGATTTGGTACTATGATGCCGCAGATACAGGCAAAGACAATCCAATCAGCTATAAGAAGGATGATGAGGACAAAGGATACGGTAAGATAGTATTCGCGAGCGAATCCGGCCGAGATATCAGGTTATACAACAAGCGCCTTACCGGAAGCGTAACGGTCAATAAGACGCTGACAAACATAGAAGATGTAAATTTCGCCGCGCAGGGCAATCCGATATTCCTGTTTAAACTGGAAAAATCAAAAGACGATTCATTTGACGACATAATAGGTACGCAGACCGCACACGCGGAGTTTCCCGATACGAGTTCCGGTCCGGAACCGGCGAAGTTCAATGATCTCGAAGCGGGATATTATTACAGAATATCGGAACTGAATACGATGCGCTACACTCCTGACCAAGAAAGTCTCGCGAGCTTGACAGGCACGAGTGATACCGACGGAACCGGTAATAATACAGTTACGTTCGAATTAACGGATGCGCTTGTAAGTAACTCCGTGGAAATCATAGCAAACTTTACGAACAAAAGGACATATGCCGACTATTTGAGCGATACGGCCGCGGCGGTGAACAGCTTTACATACACGCCGCCTTGGCCCGAGGCTTCCGCACCGGTTGTGTATCGAGTTAACATTACCAAAACAGGCGAACCCGGTTACAGCGTGACAAGATATATTACAGACGGCGGCCATATAGATATAAGCAAAGGTACAGCCAATGGTATCGGTGATAAAATCAACCCGGCCCAAGGCGGAAATAACCAAGGCGCTATAGGCAAAGTAAAAGGCACTACGGAGTTTTATCCCCACACGCCGATAAAACCGGAGTTTGTAGACAGTACAGGAAGCGACGGCATCGGCGTCATCAACTTGATATTATATTAACAAATAACAGCTTGGTTGCGGGGCGCGTCCCGCAGTCGGCTGAAATCCGAAAACCGGCAGTCTGAAAGGGGGAATGCCTTTGATCGGAAAGATATGCAACGCGCTCGGGATACTTATACTGCTGATAGTTATAGCAGGGGCGGGCTCGGTGGTATTCGCGAAGCTTCTCGGATTCCAGCCCATGGGTATACTGAGCGGGAGTATGGAACCCGCGTATCATGTGGGCGGGCTCGTGTTCATAAACACGGGCGTGAG
>JAISBV010000053.1 GCA_031266025.1 Eubacteriales Family XIII. Incertae Sedis bacterium | reverse complement strand
AGAGCCTGATCGCGCTCGAAAGCCGCCTGTCGGACGTGCGCTACGAGATAGAATCCCTGACATCGCGGCTTCGGGATTGGCAGGATCAAGTGGATTACAGCACCGTCAATCTGTACATAAACGAGGTCGATCACCTGCAGGAGCAGACCAAGATCGATCGCAGCTACGCGCAGGAGCTCGGCGACGGTTTTACGAGTACGCTGCGCGGCATCGGCGCATTCTTTAAGGAGCTGTTCAGACTCGTGTTCGCGGCCCTGCCCGTGCTCATCATCTTGGCCGTCCTCGCGTTCGCGGCGTTTCTCATCGTGAAAAGGACACGGGCCCGCGGCAGGGCGCGCGCGGAAGCGGAACGGCTTAACGACGCCGAAAACACGGACGAAGGTCGTTAAGCGTTAATCAGTCAAATATAACGAGACTCATAGATATCCCCCGCCGGCTGTATGGACGGCGGGTACAATTTTTCCGACAGACGATGATGTATCTCCCGTCTCGTTGAAATGCACAGATGTAAGATTTTTTCCTGTATTCGGAAAAAATCTACTAAGGCATTATAACGAGATTTTCATAGCCGATGTCCGCGTAATAAAGCCAAGGGTAGAAACCGAATTCGTTTTCGCTCGGATCAAGAAATCTGCTTGCGGGCGGCGCGGAGAACATCATCCCCACATCGGAGATATATACGCCGTTTGCGAGGAGCTCTTCAAACAGGCGCTCCCTCTCCTCGGGCGCCGGCGGTATTGCGCCTTCCATGCTCGCGTATGTGTCGGAAATGTATTTATCCAAAGCGGCCCTTAGCGGACTCTCATAATCGAAACCCTCGACGAAGATGTCTTCAAGATTCAAGGGCGCCAGACTTCTCGCGTCGAAGCTGCGGCGATCGTTGACGTAATATTCGATGAATTTGGAGTTGCCGTCCGCCGCGACGCTATTAACGCCTGAGGTCAGATAGCGTTCGGTTACGAACACGTTGCCGTAGCGCATGAAGTAAATATTTATATTCGCTTGCAGCGGCTCGCCGGCGCCGGGGTCGCTCGCGTCGCGAAGGGCCAAGAGCTCACGCAGGGCTTCCCGCTCGTCGTCGCTTGGGATGAGCATATTGAGCAGCAGCCGTTCAAACTCCGGCGTCGTTTCGCATGTTCCGGTGATCAAGCAGCCAAGCTGTACGCCGTCGAAGTCGCGCTGCTCGAACCCGGGCAAGGAACTGTCTGCGGACGGCTTGGACATTCCGTGGAACAGCAGCCTACGCACGGGAGACGCATCCGTAGCGTACAGGGCGGACGTTTCCTCCTCGGGCAGCACGAAACGCTTGATGGCGGCGGCGCCCGCTTCGCCGAGCTCCGTCAGCGGTATGAACAGTCTTTGGCTCGACAGCCGATCCATGGCGTACTGCGGGGTCTCGTGATCGAGTACGAGCTCCAATTCCCGTTCCGAAATGAGGAATTTTTGCGTCGCATTGACGGGTACATACGAGCCTATGAGTGTAAATCCTCGGTAATCCCTTGGCAGCATGCTGCCATAATCCTCGCTCGCGTAGTAGTCGGGAGAATCCCGCAAAAATGCCAAGGCGGCGGCGTCAATCGGCTTGAACGCGTTCCGTCCGTCGCCGAACAGATCATCAAGTGTGATTTCATCGCCCGTTATAAGGTTGAAATTCAGCGGATGTTCCTCTGTGACGACCTCTATTCGCGATATGGGCGGGCCATCCGTTTGTTCGGGCGACGCGTCCTCGCCGGGCAAAGAATACCTGCGCGCATGTGTATAGAATACGGACAATATGTTGTTGATGTTCCCGAATGTTTGAAAATTTATCCATTCCGATTCGGGTTTCGCGTCTTCCGGTATCAGCGTCCGCAATCCTCGGTAAGGCGGCGGATCGCTGAGCTTGATCTCTTCGTATTTCTCGCGGAGCCTGTCGTTGATTTTCCGCGCGACGGCGTCGTCGGAGAGACCGGTCACGCGAGCCCACCAAGAATTCATGCCGTCGCCGCCCATTTCGGGATCCGGCACATCCTCGATCATGATGGGATTCTCCGTCACATAAACGGGAAACGCGGCGGCGCGGAAGGCGGCGTCGCCGCCCTCCGTTCCGTCGTCTGCGGATCCCGAGTTCGCGCAACCCGCCGCTCCGACAAGCAAGAATACGCACAGGGCAATAGAAATCAAACCCCGCCGATAGCCGCTATCGTATCGGAACATAGCCCGCTCCTTTGGCGACGGCTTGGCCCTCGTCGCTCAATATCCATTCGGACAGTCTCGATGCGGCGCTGCCTTCGGGTTCATCCTGCCTGAGCACCATATAGGTAATCGAAGCATAGGGATAGCTGTCGTCCTCTATGCTTTCTTCGCTCGGCGCGACGCCGTCGATCTTCATATATTTGATCTGCCCGTCGCCCCACATATTCCTTGTATAGTAATAGTACGAATAACCTATAGCCTCTGCGGCGTTTTCGTAATAGGCCACGGCGTCGACTATACCGCCCATTTCGGCGAAGACCTTTTCCTGCGGCGCCGGCGCGAGCGGCGTATCTTTCATCACAAGCTCTATCATTCCCGTTTGGCTGCCCGAGTTTTCGGGACGCTGGTAAGCTATGATCTCGGCGTCGCCGCCGCCGATTTCCGACCAATTTTTAATCTTGCCGGAATAAACGCCTACGATTTCATCGCGGCTCAGATCGCTCACGGGGTTTTTCTCGTTCACGAAGAATACGAAGCCGTCGCGCAGCATGGGTATAACGTTGAGCACAACGCCTTTTTCCTTTGCGTAAGCCAATTCGTCCTCTGACGGCGGCGTAACGAATATGATGTCGGCGACGCCGTCGATCAGGTTCAGATACGCTTGATGCGTCTTGTTGTGCATGACGTAAAGACGCGCTTCATCTTGCGGCAGATGTAAAACCGCCGTCGCCACGGCCTCCGAGAACGGTATGGTCAGCGTGGAACCGTCGACGCGCGGATATTCCAGCGGAGATAAACTCAGGTTCGCCGCTGCGTTCTCTGTGTCCGTGCCGGGCGCTTCGGCGCCGGGCGTATTCGTGTTGAAATCCGCAGTGCCGGTCGCGTCGGAATCGCCGTCCGATTTATTGCCGCCGCAACTGACCGTCAGTATCAGCGCGCACACGAGCGCAAAGCAGAGCAAGGCCCGTCTGAGATATTCGCGGCTGTTCCGATTCCTAAAAACGCAGCGCCGCGACATAACGCGCGACGCAACAAAATACGATTTTTCCATCCTCATAGTACAAAATCCTCCTTTAATGCCGGCACAAAAATAATGCTGCAGTATACGATACACATAAAGGTAGGGTATTGGGATAATGTAAGTCTATCATACTTCCGCCCGCGCGTCAATGCTTGTGAACGCACAGCAAAAGCGCCGCAGACTTCCCGGTATTCAACTGCGGCGCTTTTTGGATATTTACGATTAACGTAACGGCTTACCGATACGTCAGTGTATTTATGCGTTTCGGTCGCCGGAACACGCGTTTCAGGCGTTTTTAACGGAACTGTTCAAGTTCTTGCGCGCGTATACCTCACCGAACAGCAGGTATTCTGTTTCTTCGGGCGTCACGTCCCTGTACTTGATCTGTGCGACGATAAAAAACACGACGCCGAGCGCTATCCATCCCAGCACCAGAGCCCATTCCACGGCGATGAGCGGGGCGGGGCCGATGGGCAGATAGAGATAGAGGAAAAATCCCGCAACGCCGACGGCGAGCACGCCTACAAGAGGGCCGCACTTAACTTTGTACGGGCGCGCCAAATCGGGTTCTTTGCGGCGCAGGAACAAGAAAGACAGCGCTACCATGAAGTATGCGACGACTGTTCCGAACGCGCTTGCGTCCACGAACCAGACGAGCGCGGATTTACCCATAAGCGGCGATGCGCAGGTTATAACGCCGACAAGCACGATTGCGGCCGTCGGGGATTCGTATTTAGCGTGAACCTTACCGAACACAGCAGGTAACATCTTCGCTCTGCCCATCGAGAAGAGCACCCTAGTCGCACCCACTATGAAGCCGTTCCAACTCGTGAGAATGCCGCACATGGCCGCCACTATCATCAGTTTGCCGAAGGCCGAGCTGCCCATAGCGTAGGCGAATGAATCCGCCACCGGTATACTTGCGCCGTCGCGTACGCCGGTCGGCGCGGCCAATGCTATACTTATTATCATCAATATATACCATGCCGCCGCGAGACAGATCGAGAATATAAGTATCTTGGCGATCTTGTTCAGCGGAATGTTCATTTCTTCCGCTGCCTGCGGTATCACGTCGAATCCGACGAACATAGCCGGTACCATAAGGATAACGGCCACCAATCCGTTCGGCGTCGTAAAGGCCGGAAGCATGTTCTGAATGTGCCCGTTCGCCACACTGCCAAAGAAGAATATCAAGCCGCCTATGCCGAGCGCGACCGTAGCGAATGTTTGAAATATAGCCGCTGATTTTATGCCGATATAATTCAGTATTGCCAACACGACGCCGCCGGCCGCGCCAACTATCACCCAAGACAGGTATACGTCAAAGCCGGCTATATTCCATAGATATACAACTCGGGGGATCGGAAGAACGTAGTCGATGGCGGTAACGAATGCCGGCCCTTCCCAAGCCGCAACGCCTACATAGGCGAATGTAATCATCCAGCCCGTGATCCACGAAGGTATGTATCCGAGTCCGCGGTACGAGAATACGAGCTCTCCGCCCGCAAGCGGCAGAGCAGGGGTCAATTCCGCGTATGTCAGCCCCACGAATATGCAGAGGACGGCGCCGATCGCGAAAGCCAATACGGCGCCCGCTATTCCCGCAAGCGCTACCCATTGTCCGGCCAGCATGATCCATCCCCAACCGATCATCGTTCCGAAAGCCAGAGCGAGCACATCCCTGTTGCTCATGGCTCTCTTCAGTTCTTGTCTTTTAATACTCTTTCCCATTCTTTCCCTTTTTCCTTTCGTTATGCCACCGGCGCAAGGCAAAATAATAGCAGAACACAGGCAAAAAACGCACCGGCGCAATGCAAATTAATAAGAACATGATAAAACCGGGGTATCCAAAAGGGGGGTTCGGGATGATATGATTCTATCGTATTTTCGATGCCGCGTCAATCGAAATTATTGTTCCTCCCGAAAGAACTGTAACCTGCTGCCGGACGTCGTGTCCGATCATGTCCCGCCAAGGCGATTCTTGTTGACCTGCCGGCGCTTGGCGGTTAGAATAGAGGAAGCGCTGTTTTGCACGGGGTAAGCTTGAATTATTGCGAAACAGAAAAGAGACTCAAGTTCCGGACTTAAGGACAAGCAAGGAAAATAACTTTATGACAAACAATACTAAAGATGAAAATTTAGCGCGTACATTACTGCGCGTGGCTTTGCCGATAGCGCTTCAGAGCTTGATCGCTTCATCGCTTAATTTGGTGGACAATCTGATTGTAGGACGTCTCGGTGAAACAGCCTTGGCTTCCGTAGGCCTTTCCGTTCAGATATTTTTCGTGCACTGGATGGTGCTTTTTGGATTCTGCGGCGGCGCGGCTACGTTCATGGCGCAGTTTTGGGGTAAGCGCGACCTCGCGAATATACGCAGAACGGTAGGCGTCGCCGCAGTTTGCTGTTTTAGCGCGTCGCTGCTTATTTTTTTCATTCCCGTGATGCTCATGCCTGAGAGAATACTGTCCGTATTCACGGATATTCCCGAAGTAATACAGACCGGCAGTTCCTTCATAAGGATCAACGCCGTCACATTCTTGACCGTCAGCTTTACCGTTCCGCTCACGGCGGCGCTGCGTGCGACGCAGCAGACGAGTCTGCCTCTCAAAATCAGCATAGTGGTTTTCGCCTTGAATACGCTGCTGAATTACATGTTTGTCTACGGCAATTTCGGCGCGCCCGCGCTCGGGGTCAGGGGGTCGGCCTTGGCTACCGCCATTTCGAGATCAATAGAATTGTGCTTGGTGCTGTTCGTCGTTTTCGGCATGAAGAATATGATAGCGGGCCGGCCGCGCGAGTTTTTGTCATGGAACAAGACGCTGTTCCGAAAGATTACGGGCAACGCCCTGCCGACGACCTTGAATGAAACAATGTGGGGACTCGGCACATCCATGTACAACGCTGCTTACGGGCGCATAGGAGTCACGGCTTTCGCCGCTGTACAGGCCGGCGGAACCATACAGAATCTGTTCATTTTGGCATGCTTCAGCCTAGGAGACGCAACGCTGATCATAGTCGGCGAAAAGCTTGGGCGCGGCGACACGGACGGGGCGGCCAAGACCGCGCGTAAGATCATGAAGGTATGCGTGGCAGTGGGTCTTGCGGCCGGCGCGCTGCTTTTCGTCGCGTCGAGGGGTATAGTTACGCTGTTCGACCTCACGCCGTCCGGCGCCGAATACGCGAGACTAATATTGATTGTCTACAGTCTGTTTTTAGTCGTAAAGATATTCAACGCGACCATAATAACGGGCGTACTGCGCTGCGGCGGCGATACGAAATTCGCGATGTTCGCGGAAGTCGGCGCCGTTTGGCTGATAGGCGTGCCTCTCGCGTTCACGGGCGCGCTGTTTCTGCGACTGCCTGTGTACTTCGTCGTCCTGCTCGTGCATATTGAGGAGTTTGTGAAGCTGTTTTTGATGAGTTATCGCTTTTTGTCGAATAGGTGGGTCAGGAATCTCGTTCGCGATATAGAATGATTGTAACTACTCAAACCCCACGTCAGTTTTGCCCATTCCGGAACCTGAGAGCTAATTTGTCTTCCTCACGTAGCTTCGAGTACGTTCCGGGGAGCCAAATTACCTCTCAGAACCCGACCTGAACAAAACTGACGCGGCGTTTGAGTAGTTTTGATTTAAGATATTTAACGTGAACGGTAACGACTGTTAAACCGATTAATCCACGTCGTAGCCTTGGTCTTCGATTTCGGCCTTGATTTGCGCGAGCGGCGTAACGGCGGGATCGTATTTTAAACTTACGGTTCCTCCCGCGAGATCGACCGAAACATCCGATACGCCGGCCAATCCGCTCGCCGCGCCTGTCACGGCTTTTACACAATGCTCACAGGACATACCTGCTACATTCAATGTTATTTTATCCATTATTATCCTCCATAAGCCGATTAATCACCGCGACGGCGTTGTCTATATGCGTTGAAAGAGGCGCGTCTTTCACACTGACTACATGTATACCGCAGCGGTTGATAGGGAGCAGTACCTTGAACGCGGAACTCGCTCCTATGGCTTCGGCTATCTTCGGGCTAAGCTCGCCCATAAGCGCGTTGGCGTTCAGTATGGCTATAACGCCCGTTATGATATCTACATTTTTTACATTGTATACAATGGCGTTTTCTCCGGTGGCGCCCTCGTCGGCGCCGGCCTTGAGCATCCTGTCGGTGGCCGTCGCGTTTGTTCCGAGCGCAAGCACCAAGGCGTCAGGAACGGATACCTTGAGTTTTTCAACGATGCTGCGCCCGATACCGCCTCCCTGCCCGTCTATGACCGCTATTTTCATTTCAGCAGGTAATTCGACGAATGCGGCCCGTCATCATTTAAGTTGAAGCGCCCCACAAGATTTGAAAGAATCGCGGCCTGGCCGGACATCTCTTCGCTTCTTGCGGCGGATTCGGACGCGGTCTGCGTGTTCGCGCGCACGACCTCCGAAACCTGAAGCACCGATTGTTCGATATGTTTTATAAGGGTGCTTTGATCATTTGAAGAGGTGACGATAGACGAGAGTATTTCGTCTATCTGCCGCGCGTTTTTCGACAGTTCGGTGAGAGAGCGGTTTGCTTTCTCCACGATCTGCACGCCGAGACTCACCTTGGACATATTCCCCTCTATTATGCCCGTTGTGTGTCCTGCGGCCTCCGCACTCTTGCCGGCGAGGTTTCGCACTTCCTCCGCCACAACGGCGAAACCTTTTCCGTGCACCCCCGCGCGCGCCGCTTCCACTGCGGCGTTCAGCGCCAATATATTGGTTTGGAATGTTATATCCTCTATAACCTTTATGACCTTTGAAACGTTTTCGGACGCTGTGGAAATCTCCTTCATCGCGTCGACGAGATCATCCATATTTCTCACGCTCTCGCCCATCATATCCTGTGACTGCGCCGAAAGAACATTGGCTTCCTGCGCCATGACGGCGTTTTGATCCGTCTTTCCGGATATCTCGCCTATGCTTTGCGATATGTTGCGCACGGCCGAATCCTGATCCGAGGCGCCTTGCGCCAATTCTTGGCTGCCGTCGGCAAGCTGTGTCGAGGCCGCCGATACCTGCGTAGCCGCGGCGGCGATGCCCGAAAGCGCTTCATTGTTGCGATCAAGCAATCTGTTCAGGCTGTTGCCCACGGAATCAGCGTCCGAGCGCACCTCATAGCTGACCGTGAGATCGCCGTCGGCAATATGGCTCAGAACATCGGCTTGGGAGCGCATTGCTTCGCAGAGTATACTCACGCTCTGCTGCAGTCTCCCTATTTCGTCCTTGCGGTTGCACTGTACGTCAAGCGTCACGTCGCCTGACGCCAATTGTATCGCCTGCTCGCTGAGTCTGCGTATCGGCATAACGAATCTGCGTATATTGATCGATATGATCGGGTATAATATAACGAACGCGACTACGAAAACGCACACCCACATTATGGCGACCCAGTTTTTGCTTTCCGGAGCGCTTATAGTACGTATGGCGCCCACCACGGCGTCTTTGCCTTGGATAGGCACGTATCGCTGAACGGTTTCCGCGCCGTCTGCGCGCACAAACTCGGTGAAGCCCTGCCCCGCGCTCAGGCTCGCCCAAGATTCCTCGCTGAGCGGCGATATCGCTTCGACGTCGGCGCCGTTCATAGTGCTCATTATGGGATCGCTGTACTGATAAAGCACTATGTCGCCGCCCGACATATCTTTTATCTGCTCAAGCCGTTCGATATTGTCAAGGCGCTTCGACAGGAAGAGCACGCCGATCTGCCTTCCGTTGTCTTTGATCGGTACGCCCGCCGTAATGCTGAATCCGTTGTTCGTCGTCGGATACGCATATGACACGGAGTTTCCTTCAAGCGCGTCGGCTATTGCAAGCGAACTTTTTATGTTATCGCCGAATTTCGCGGGATTCGTCACGCGTGCGAGCGCGTTTCCCTCCATATCCGTAAATGTCATGCCGTCACAGCCCGTATGCTCGAACGCGCTCTTCGCTAAGGATATTATCCTGTCCGTATCCTTATCCCTTATCGCGTTCAGAGTTTCCCTCGGCAGATCGTCGGCCGCTATCTGCGCGTACGCGTGCGTCGAAGAACGCCATTCTTCAATTACGTTATTGATCATTTCCTCAACGGATTCCGAAACCCTTACGCTGTTGTCGTTCATAAGTTTATTTGCGGAAAACATGGATATGGCGATAAATGAGAAGGCGACGACCGCCAGTGGGATCACAACAAGCAACATCAACTTGAATCGTATGGATTGTGTATATTTCATGTTCGGTTCCTTTTCGGTTCCTTTCGGAATGCACAGATGCTTTGAGAATCAACGGATAGTATACTTATTTATGCAAATGGGTTCAATACCCCGTTCTTGCCGCGCGTCATTTTTCTGTTGCAGGTATTGAACCCACTCCCAATAACTTCCTCTCGTATCAAACGACCCCGCAGGAAGCTTCTGCCGGAATACCCCGTAGCTTGCTGCGGGGTCGTTTATTTAAATGATATCGTTTTTATATGATATCATTTAAACGTATTGATTTCAATCAAAAAATTGCAGCAATTAGTAATTTGTTTGCCATTTGTTTGAAATGGCAACAAATAATCAGAAAAATGGTTTTGACGCGTCGTACGTTTATGATACAATTACAGCACAGAATGATTTTTGAAAAGCCTTTCGCGTTTCGCGCGACTTTCGGATTGCGCGGCGCCGGCGGGGACGGTAAACTCATGGGAACGAAGACCAAGGAACAGATTTCGTATAATATGCAGCGCGTGCGCAGTAAGGATTCCAAGATTGAGCTAATGCTGCGGAAGGAATTGTGGAGACGCGGGCTCAGGTACAGGAAAAACGTGAACGGGATAGAAGGAAAGCCCGATATTGTGTTTCTCCGAAAGAAGGTGGCTGTGTTTTGCGACAGCGAGTTTTGGCACGGTTATAATTGGGAAGAACGCAAGGACGATTTCAAGTCGAATCGGGATTTTTGGATTCCAAAGATAGAACGCAATATGATGCGTGATACGGAGGTTAACGCCGTACTCGAATATAACGGTTGGATCGTACTTCGGTTTTGGGGCGCGGAAATCAAGAAAAACGTGACCGGATGCGCAGATATAGTGGAAGCGGCGCTCAAGGGTCAGTTGCAAAGGTAAGCAGCGGCGCTCAGGCTCTGAAGAGCTGAATTTTTGTGCTTGATTTTGCGGCCGGTATATAGTATAGTATATGGGCGCGCTTTTGCACGGTCGCGCTGTGTTCGATAAATAAGCACACCGAATCGCGGCAAGCCGGTGCCTTTAATGGCTGCCTGTCGAACGTTTCGGTGGAAGTAAGGAGCTGTGGTCAAATAAATTGACGGCAGTTCCAAAAAACCGGGAGGAAAAACATGTCTGTCATTTCAATGAAGCAATTGCTTGAAGCGGGCGTACATTTCGGACATCAGACGAGAAGGTGGAATCCGAAGATGGCGCCGTACATATTTACGGAGCGGAACGGCATATATATTATAGACCTGCAGAAGACGGTCAAGATGATAGACGCGGCCTATGATTTTATACGCGAAATCAGTGAGGGCGGCGCGCCGATTTTGTTCGTCGGCACGAAAAAGCAAGCGCAGTCTTCTATTCGCGAAGAGGCTTTGAGATGTGGGATGTTCTTTGTGAACGAGAGATGGCTCGGAGGCACGTTGACAAATTACAAAACCATTTCGACGCGAATCAAAAGACTCTATGACATCAAGAACATGGAAACAGACGGCACATTTGACGTGTTGACGAAGAAGGAAGTTATCAAGCTGAAGCTTGAGCTCGAAAGACTTGAGAAATTCCTCGGGGGCATCAAGGAGATGAAGGGGATGCCGGCCGCCATGTTCGTCGTCGATCCCAAAAAGGAGAGAATTGCGATCAAAGAGGCTCGTATACTCGGTATTCCGATCATTGGCATCGTAGATACAAATTGCGATCCCGAAGATGTGGACTATGTAATACCGGCCAACGACGATGCGATTCGTGCGATCAAGCTTATTACCGCTTGTTTGGCCGACGCCGTCATAGAAGGACGCCAAGGCGAGAGTTATGACGAAGGCGGCGACGGGGAATCAGACGGCGTCGCGGCCGTGTCCGAAACGGGCGACGCTCCCGAAACAGAGTCCGTCGCCAAGGAGACGCCGTCCGGCGACGTCATAGACGAAGATTTTTAACAGTTACACAAATACATAATAAGAATATGTGAGGTGAGTGGATATGGCCGTAACAGCCGCAATGGTGAAAGAACTGCGCGAGAGAACGGGCGCGGGTATGATGGATTGCAAGAATGTGCTTACGGAAACGGACGGAGACATCGAACGTTCTATAGAGCTTCTGCGTGAAAAAGGCCTTGCGAAAGCAGCGAAGAAAGCCGGAAGGGTCGCGTCGGAAGGGCTTGTCAGGATAGCGTTTTCGCGTGATTTCAAGGCGGCCGCTATTGTGGAAGTCAATTCGGAAACCGATTTTGTGGCAAAGAACGATGAATTTATCGGATTTGTCGACGCTCTTTCAAAGCTGGCCGTCGAAACGAAACCAAAGAGCTTGGATGAGTTTATGGACACAGGGTATGAGTCCGGAACGGTCAGGGACAAGCTGAACGGTCTTATCGCTACCATAGGCGAGAATCTGAACGTAAGGCGCGTCCAAAAGTTTGAAAAACCCGGCGTCGTCTATGTCGGTTATCTCCACGGGGGCGGCAAGATAGGCGTTATAGTCGGCCTTGAAACCCCGGCTTCTCAAAGCGAGGTCGCCGTGACGGGCAAGGACGTCGCGATGCAGATCGCGTCGATGAATCCAAGGTTTATAGACGAATCCCAAGTAGATCCCGAATATATCGAATCGGAAAAGAAGATACTTATACAACAGGCGTTAAACGAGGGCAAGCCCGCCGACATAGTCGAGAAGATGGTTATGGGCAGACTGAAAAAAGAGCTCAAGGAAAGCTGTTTGCTTGAACAGAAATTCGTGAAAAACTCCGATACCACGGTGGCCGGGTATGTCAAGGACGCGGCGGCGGCCCTGAATAAGCCCGTCAAGATCGTTGAGATGGTTCGCTATGAGGTGGGCGAGGGCATTGATAAGAAGGAAGAAAACTTTGCCGAGGAAGTCGCGAAGCAGATCGGAAGCTGATTCTTAGTTGATGTCATTCTGTATATTGGGACGATACGGCGCAGGCCGCGATCTTGATGATCACGGCCTGCGTTTTTTAGTGCACAAACGGACTCTATACCTAATTCATTCGTCCCTCATCGAAGAGAACAAGGCCGCCGTCCTTACGTTCTCGGGAACAGCCGTGCGGTATTTGCCCGAAGCCGCGTAGAAAATGACGCCGAGTACGATCCAACCGATCATGTAAACGACGCCTATGTTGCCCATGTATCCGGGCGACGCCGGTATGACCGTTATCAAGAACAGTATAACGGATATGAACGCGGCAAGAAGCATCATCGCTTTTCCGCCCGGCATTTTGAACGGGCGCTTCATATCGGGCGCGCTCGTTCGCAGACGAAGACAGGCCGCCGCAGTGAAGAACCAGCCTACTATGAACGCGGACGAGCCGATGATCGTCAGCGGGTCTATAAGACCCATTCCGATAAAAGGGCCCGCGAACGTCGCTATTGCGCACAAGAGGTTCCCGCCCATGGGCGTTCCGTATTTCGGGTGTATACGGCTGAAATATTCGGGCAGAAGTCTTGCGCGTCCCATGCCGAGGATCAGCCTGGCGCCGGCGATAAAAAAGCCGTTCCACGTCGTGAAGAGCCCCGCCAGAGCGCCTATCATAGTAAGCCAATACAGGAAGACTCCAAGGACGCCCGGATAAATCTCCTCGAACATAAGCGAAACTGCCGGGCTTTGTATACGCGCGAAATCCGCCCAAGGTATGGCGGCGCCCGCAGAAAATATGATTATGCAATAGAAGAGACCGGCCGACAGTACCGAACCTATAAGGACTTTTCCGAGATTCTTGAAATTCAGG
Organism: Eubacteriales Family XIII. Incertae Sedis bacterium; assembly: GCA_031266025.1. Taxonomy (GTDB): domain Bacteria; phylum Bacillota; class Clostridia; order Peptostreptococcales; family Anaerovoracaceae; genus JAITLA01. Next base: position 38,577 of record JAISBV010000053.1, on the reverse strand, counting down.
CCGGAAGAACCTTCTTCCGCGCCCTGCGGGATAGTGTCAAAACCCGCCAGAAAGAAGGGCGCCATAGCCAAAACAGCCAAAAGCCCTCCGCCGAAACTGTTGTGAGCCTTGTCCGCGACGTTCTCATAGAACGGTTTCAGATGAGCGCCGTCGAATTTTAAGAGTGCGAATACAACGACGAACGCGCCCGCAATAAGGATGAGCATAGTGCAGAATGTCTGAAATTTGACGGCGATCTTAGTTCCTCGCCAATTGATAAATACAACTGCGGCCGATATAACGATGCCGACGATAATTGCCTTAGGAAAAATTCCGACCCCGCCGAGACTGTAAAGCGGCTCGCCGGTGTTCAAAACAGGAAAAAGCAGACTGAGCACATTGTTGATATTGATCGCTTCCCACGGCAAGATATTGATATATGCCAATACGACGAACCATCCCGCGACAAACGACGGCGTTGTGCCGAACGCTTTTGCCGTAAAAGCGACCGCGCCGCCCGCGACGGGCATGGCCGGCGTCATCTCCGCGTAACAGAGACTTATTGGGATCATCATAAGTGTGGCGATGATATATCCAAGCAGAGCAACGGTCAGACCGCCGCCCGAACCGATCCAATTGTTCAGCGAAACAGCCCAGCCGACGCCGACAATAGAACCAAAACCCAACATGAAATAATCACGAATCCCAATCGTTTTTTGTAAATCTTGCGCCATTATAAAATTTCTCCCCCCTTTGATTGATATCCATAGATGTGATAACCGCGCCCTATACGGTTTGCTGTATCGCCTCCTCTCATCTTACCGCAGATCCGGCGATGTTGCACGGTCGCCAAACCGCAGACAAAAACGCGCCGAATCGCCCCTATGCTTTGATCGGCGCATGCGCAGAATGCCCTAATTTGAATGCTATCATAGGCGTCGGAGCTGTGTCAACAGGAATGTTATGTAATACGCAATCCTCATTGGCGTAAATTCCAAGCCGTTGTACTGTTGCAAAAATATGCCGTATTTATTGCCACCGTTGCGCTCTCGGATGCGTCTAATGTTTTGGTTGTCGGAGCAATGCCGGTATGGTATACTTTTATTATGCAAACGGGTTCAATACCCCGCGGCTTGCCGCGCTTCATGTTCTTTTGCGGGTATTGAACCCAATTAAATAATTACCTGTCATATCAAACGACCCTGCGGGAAACTTCTGCCGGAATGCCCCGCAGCTTGCCGCAGGGTCGTTTATTGCCCCGACAAACAGACATCATAAGCATGAAAGGAAATGATGACGCATGGAGGATTTGTCGCGTTTGCTCAATGATAAACCTTTCCTCGAAAGTATCATGGAGCGCCTGATGTTAGCGCGAAAATTCGAGGATGAGGTGTTTTCGCTGTTCAAGCGCGGAAGGTTGCATGGAACGACGCACCTTTGTGTGGGAGAGGAAGCGACGGGCGTCGGCAGCATATTTGCGCTCAAGCCGCAGGATTGCGTTTTATCCACGCACAGGGGACACGGTCAGGCTCTCGCCAAAGGCATTCCTGTCGATGTTATGATGGCTGAAATGCTTGGCAAGGAATCCGGATCAAACCGCGGCCGCGGAGGTTCCATGCATATATCGGATCCGAGTATAAACGCGTTCGGCGTGGGCGGCGTGATAGGCGCAAGCTGTCCTATTGCGTGCGGCATAGCGCTTTCATTCAAATTACGCGGGGAAAATGATCGCGTAGCGGTCGTATTCTTCGGCGACGGTTCGTCGAACGAGGGCGCCGTACATGAGGCCATGAATCTCGCCGCTGCGTGGAGTCTGCCCGTACTCTTCATATGCACTGATAACGGCTACGGTATGAGTACGCCGCTTGCGAAGGCGGTCAACGACGTCGATTTGACAAAACGCGGCTATCCTTTCGGCATAATGAGCACTGAGGTCGACGGCAATGATGTGTTGGCGGTCTACAGAACCGTGCGCGCGGCGCGCGCGCGCGTTACGGGCGAAGGAAAACCCGCGTTCATAGTAGAGCATACTTACCGCACGAGCGGCCATTCAAAGAGTGACCGCAACCTGTACAGAACGGAAGCGGAGATATCGGATTGGCAGTCGAATAACCCCGTCGCGCGCTTTACGCGCGTAATGCTCGAAAACGGTTTTTCCGAATCGGATATTGATGCTATAGACGCGAGAACCTCACGGGAGATAGCCGAAGCTTTGGCCTATGCCGAAAGCTGCCCCGAGCCTGCGGCGACGCCGCGTGAGTTAGAAGCGGAAGCCTACTGCGACCCGGCCGATAACGGAGAATGCCAATGCGTGAGATAACATATGCGGAAGCCGTGCGCGAAGCGATGTGCGAAGAGATGCGCCGTGACGAGAACGTGTTTTTTATGGGCGAGGACATCGGCGCGTACAACGGCGCTTTTGGCGTGTCGGAAGGCATGATAGAGGAATTCGGCGCGGCGCGTGTACGTGAAACGCCTATATCCGAAACGGCCTTCGTCGGCGCGGGCGTCGGCGCGGCGCTGATGGGTATGCGTCCTATCGTTGAACTGATGTTCTCTGATTTTATATCGGTCTGCTTGGATCAGATCATAAACCAGGCGGCTAAGCTGCGCTTTATGTTCGGCGGAACGGTCAGCGTTCCCATGGTATTGCGCGCCGCCGCGGGCGGCGGCACAGGCGCCGCCGCGCAGCACTCGCAATCGCTTGAAAGTTTGTATACGAATGTGCCGGGGCTGAAGGTAGTTGTTCCGTCTACGCCTTACGATGCCAAGGGACTGTTGAAATCAGCGATCCGCGACAACAACACGGTGATATTTTTGGAGCAGAAGAAGCTCTATCGTATAAAGGGAGAAACGCCCGAAGAGGAATACCTGATACCGCTCGGTCTCGCCGACGTCAAGACAGAGGGCGACGACGTAACGCTTATAAGCTATGGGCGCACAGTGCAGATGTGCCTTGACGCGGCGGACAATTTGATCTCGGAGGGCGTAAGCGCGGAGGTATTGGACATTCGCAGTCTTGTTCCTTTGGATACGTCTTCTGTTGTGAAGAGCGTATTGAAGACGGGCCGCGCCGTGATAGTGCACGAATCCGTTGAATTTTCAGGCTTCGGCGCGGAAATAGCCGCGCGCATAGCAGACAGTGAGGCCTTTTTCAGTCTGAAAGCGCCGATCAAACGCGTGGGCGCCTATTACTGTCCTATACCGTTCAGCCCGGAACTCGAGAAGAGCGTGTTTCCGACGCGCGCGCGAATAGAAGCGGCGGTCAGGGAAACGATGAAAACATTACACGAGGAGTAAAATGGAAAAATTGATTATTACGGCCGCGATATGCGGCGCGGAGGTAACAAAGAAAAATAACCCGGCTGTGCCGTATACGGTCGCCGAAACAGCGCGGGAAGCCAAATCGGCCTATGATGCGGGCGCGTCCGTTATACATCTTCACGTCAGGGAAGACGACGGCGCGCCCACGCAGAGCAAGACGCGCTTTCAGATGTGTATAGACGCTATACGCGACCGGTGCGCTGACGTGATTATACAGCCGTCCACGGGCGGAGCGGTCGGAATGAGCGACTCGGAACGTCTTCAGTCTACGGACGTCACGCCGACGCCGGAATTCGCAACATTGGATTGCGGTACACTGAATTTCGGCGGTGATGAAATATTCGTCAATTCCGACAATACTATCTTCAATTTCGCTAAGATTATGAAGGAGCGCGGCATCAAACCGGAGCTTGAAGTGTTCGACAAAGGCATGATAGACATAGCGCTGAAAGCGGATAAGATGGGCCTTCTCGCTCATCCTCTGCATTTTGATTTCGTGCTCGGTGTCCAGATGACGGCGACCGTCAGGGATCTCTCGTTTATGGCGGGCAGCATACCGCAAGGTTCTACATGGACCGTCGCGGGCATAGGCAGACATGCATTTGAGATGGCGGCCGCAGGTATCATCATGGGCGGGCACGTCAGGGTCGGATTCGAAGACAACCTCTATTTGGAAAAAGGCGTGCTTGCCAAGAGCAACGGTGAATTGGTGGAAAAGGTTGTTAAGATCGCGGCGCTCTTGGGCAGGGAGATCGCGTCCCCGGCCGAGGCGAGGACGATTCTTGGTCTGTAGCGGCGGAGTGGGGGCTGTCATGAAACCGGATTTTGGAGTTGAACGCACCGTAGAACCGCCGCGATCCATACCCGTATCCGCCTGGAAACTTGACAACAGCTCGGAAATACGCAGTTCAGAGATGCGCGTGCGAATCAAAATGATCAGGCTTGAAGAAGCGAGCTTCAGACAGCTTTGTTCAGAATGCGCTTACGACGAAGTCAAGATCAAAGAGAAGATATTCGACATCATAAAAAAGCGAGGGAAGATACACAATCCCGTGACCGGCAGCGGAGGTATATTCTGCGGCGTCGTCGATGAAATGGGCGCCGACTATGAGAAACGCGCCGTATACAAGCCCGGCGACGAGGTGATCTGTATCACGTCATTGGCGGGCATTCCGGTGAGTCTCGAACGTATCGAGTCCATAGATTTCAATTACGGACATCTGACGTGCGACGGCAGCGCCATACTTTCGAATGCGAATCCTCTCATACTCAGGCCGGACGGTCTGGGGATACACTACACCATGTCCGCCATAGAGGAGGCCAACTCGCTGAGCAACGTATTCCAAATGGCTTCGGCGCCGGATATGAACCGATTCCTGATACTTTCCAGCGATATTTTGTCCGCGTTTTTGTACGCGGCCGTCATCCGCAAGGCGGCGCGCGGCGGGCGTATTGCCGTGGCTTTGGACAAAAGGAGCGCGGAGCGATTCTCTGCAAGGGATATAGCCCCGGTGCTTGGCGCTTACGCGGACAGCGTGCACGTCATAGATATTTTGGCGCCGCTTACCGGTTTCGATGAGATATACGAAAAAGAGAAGGGTCTGTTCGATTTCAGCGTCAACTGCGCCGACCTCATGGGCGCCGAAGCTGTGAGCGTGCTTTTGACCAGACAGCGCGGCACGGTCATCTTCACAAGCTTCATAAACAATCACAGCTTGGCGCTGCTGTTCTCGGAGTCCATCGGTAAGGAACTGAATACCGTCGCTCTCGACGCGTATACGGAAGATTATCAACAATTCACTGTTGAATTGCTGCGGGAGATAAAGGGAAGTCTCGAACAAATACATGAAATGTACGGAAAGCGCGGTCATAATGATAAGGCGCGGGCGCCCGTCGCTGTGACAAGGTATCGCGATGCCGGCCGCGTAGGCGATTTTATATTCGCGAGCGGAAAGATGAAGAACGTGCTCGACGAGGCTCTGAATGTCGCGAGATACGACTGTAACGCTCTTATACTTGGGGAAACAGGCGTCGGTAAGGAGAAATTACTGACGCTTATCCACAACAACAGTGAACGCAAGCTCAACCCTTGCGTCAGGATAAATTGCGCGGCTATCCCCGAGAATCTTGCCGAATCGGAATTTTTCGGGTATGAAGCAGGGGCTTTTACAGGCTCGGCGCCGGGCGGCAAATCCGGATATTTTGAAATGGCGAATAACGGAATACTGTTTCTGGATGAGGTGGGCTTGCTGCCGGCGAACATACAGGTGAAACTGCTGCGCGTGCTGCAGGAAAACCAGTTCTTCAGGATAGGCGGGCAAAAGCAGACGGACGTCAATGTGCGCGTGATCTGCGCGAGCAACGTAAGTTTACGCGAATTGGTGGAGAACGGTAAATTCAGAGAAGATCTGTATTATCGGCTCAATATCTGCGAAATAGAAATCCCTCCGTTGCGCGAGCGCTCTGAGGATATGACGGAACTCTCGGAATATTTCCTTGAGCGCTATAACAAATCCTACGACCTGCAAAAGCGGTTTACGCCCGCCGCCATGAACGCGATGCTGACATATGCTTGGCCCGGAAATGTGCGAGAGCTTGAAAACGTCGTGCATCGGCTCGTGATAGGCAGCAGGGAAGACGGCATAAATGAAACGGACGTCCGCAGGGCTCTTAACAGAAACCCTTATATCGGCGAGACGGCGCCGGTTTCGGAAGGCGCGGACGAAGGGAATCGCGAGCTCGCGTTTACGATGATGCGTTATGAGCGCAAGCTTATAGAGGACGCGCTGAAACAGTGGAAGAGTACGCGCAAGGCCGCTTCGCATCTCGGCATCAGCCAGTCGCAGCTTATGCGCAAGAAACAAAAATACAATATCGGAACCGCGCACGCGGAAAAAGAGAACGCCGATCCGTTCCGACAAGGCGCAAACAGCGCGGAAACAGTTCCTTAACGGCGCTTATCCCGAAACGTCTCGATCACGTCACATACATAATTGATATCGTCGTGGCTCAGATTCGTGGAACACGGCAGATTGAGCACGGTCTTTTCATAACGCAGCGCCTGTCTTATCCTGTAACGCCGCGCCTTCCTGTAGGGCTTCTGCCTGTGGCAGAGCCGCCACACAGGTCTGCACTGTATGCCGCGCGCGTTAAGGGCGAGCAGGAGCGCGTCGCGCGTCGCGCCCAAGACCGTCTCATCCACTTCGAGGGAGTAAAACCAATGATTGGAGCGCAGCCCGGCGCCGAACGGCAGGAGTTTCAATCCGGACGCGCCCATAGCCGCAATGCGCGCCGCGTAGCACGTATAATTATCTTCTTTGATTGCGATAAAGCGTTCCAATTCCTTGATTTGACTTACACCCAAGGCCGCTTGCAGGTTCAGCATGCGGTAATTGTAACCGACGTCGTCGTGTATGAAGCGCAGTCCGTCGTTTTTAGCTGTTGTGGTCAGATACCCCGCTCGCGCAAGACGCGCGCGCGCCGCGGCGTTTCGTCCTCCGGCTATGATAATGCCGCCGCCGCCCGTCGTGATGATCTTGTTGGCGTTGAACGAATAAACGCCCATGTCGCCTATCATGCCCGCGTGTCGGCCCTTATACCGCCCTGCGGTAAAGAAACTCCCTATCGCCTCTGTCGCGTCTTCGAGAACCTTAAGTCCGTATGAGCGCGCCGTCCGCATGACGCTTTCCATATCGGTCATATTGCCGAACACATGCACGACCACGACGGCGGCTATGCGCCGTCCCGTGAGCTTGTCCGTAAGACCGCTTGCGTCGCGGCGGCATTCGTTTTCGCAAAAATCAGCCAACTTGTCCGCATTCATGCAGAAATTCTCGTCGCAATCCATGAAGATCGGCTCCGCGCCCAAGTATCGCACGGGATTGACCGCCGCGATAAATGTCAATGTCGGAACTATAACGGCGTCGCCGGCGCTTACGCCCAAGATGCGCAGCGCGGTATGCAACCCGGCCGTACCGCTCTGACATGCGACAGCGTCTTCCGCGCCTACGTATTCCGCCACAGCCGTTTCAAATTCCGCAATAAAGCGACCGCCCGTGGAAACCCAACCTGTTTCAACGCATTCGCGCAAATTTTCGACGATTTCCGGGTTGAGATTCGGAACGCTCAAAGGAATCTCCTTCATTATTTGGGTTTTCATCCTTTGAATTCCTCTATAGTGGCCTTGCCTTCCTGCGATATACCCTGCCGTGTAATGACGGCTTTGACGGTCTTTGCCAATATGCGCAAATCAAGCAACGCCGAGACGTCTGTAACATACCGGACGTCAAGACTGAATTTTTCCTCCCAGTTGATGGCGTTGCGACCGTTGACCTGCGCCAAGCCCGTCAAGCCCGGCTTGACTTCATGTCTTCTTGCCTGTTCGCGCGAATATAGCGGCAGATAGTGAACGAGCAGGGGACGCGGGCCAATAAGGCTCATATCGCCTTTCAGGATATTGAAAAGCTCAGGCAGCTCGTCGAGCGAACTGCGCCTAAGCATCTCGCCGAACGGCGTCAGTCGTTCGGCGTCGGGCAGCAACGCTCCGGTTTCATCCGTTTCACCCGTCATACTGCGGAATTTGTACAGCGTGAATATCTTCTCATTCTTTCCGGGCCGCCGTTGGCGAAAAATTGCCGGTTTGCCGAGCTTTCGACGTACAAGCGCCCATAGGATCAGAAGCAGCGGCGAAAGGATGAGCAGCGAAACGAATGACAGTACGACGTCGAAAAGTCTCTTGACGTATAAGACATAAAACATGTCTCAGGACCGCGCCCTTGCGGACAACAGTATATTGATCGCTATTCCGACGCCGAGAAGCCCGTAGAACAGCGGCATGACCGATACGGAGCTGTCGTCCACGAAGGCCGATATGAGAAAACCGAGGACGCCGAAGAATATTCCCGCGCCGGTAACCGACGCAAAGTCGTCGTACTTTGCGCGCAGGTACAGCCGAAAGCTTTGTACAATATAGATCAGGAAGAGCGCCAACAAGGCTATAACCGAAATCAATCCCGTGCCGACCGCAGCGCCGAGATACATATTGTGGGGCTTGTCCACGATCATGTTTATATTCCAGCCGGTGTTGTACTTGCCCACATAGTCCTCATGGGGGAAATAGATGCAATATGTATCCGCTCCGTGTCCGAGTATAAGCGTGTCGCGCAGCATAGGCAGCGTTCTCGACCAGATATACCCGCGACCGCTGCCGAAACCGAGGTTGTCGGACCAGCCTATGTGCGGAACGTTGCGGAGTTTTACGCGCTTGCCGATGTCGCTGTGATAGAATGTGCCTTCGTCGGTCAAAGCGAAAGGCCAAATTTGCGAATCACCCGCGATACTTAGCATGCAATAGTACATGATCTCGCCGGTGACCTCGCTTTCCACTTCGGCGGGAACGAGCATCAATGCCGCGAAGCGCGGATCGTCAATGGTCATGGCAGGGCTCGGATCACTTTCGGTATTCCCGCCGAAAGGCAAAAGCTCTTGTCGGACATTCATTTCTTTGCCGTCCGAGTCATGAACCGTCACATCGAATGGGTCGTCTTTGTTAACGGTAATAGACGCTTCGTTGCCGTTCAGGCTTATGACGATATCGTCGCCGTCGTTGATAAAGTAGTCGATCACAGGCTTTTCGGCCGCAGGCGCGTCGTCGTCCTCAACGCCGTCCAAAGGCTCGGACACGGGGCTTGTTTCGCCGCCGGCCGCCGGTTCAACGGTCAATTCGCTCGGAACGTCGGGCGCGGTCTCCTCCGTTTCGGCGACGTTCAGCGCGCTCTTGACGGCGCCGCTGAGCTCAGGGTACCATCTTTCGTATGTCGCGCCCGCGACGGCGACCGTAATGACGAGCAAAATCACTATAGACTTCCACCATTGCAGTATGCGCTTGTTCAGCACGACGACCGCCGCAAGCACGACGAAGAACATGCCGAGAAAACCGCCGGAGGACGCCGAGCCGATCAGGTTTGTGATAAGCAGAGTGAACAGCACGCCCCACAGCGTCTTCTTGCGCATATCGCGCTCGCGTATAAATATCATGCCAAAGAGCGGAATCAGCAGCGTCAGATAGAATGAAACGTAGTTGATATTGTATACAGTCTGATATATTTCTCCGTGTTTGAACGCAAAATCAAGTATCTGCCGGCCTTCCGCCGCCAATTGATCTATAAGATTCCAAGTTGTAAGGTCGCTGTTCTCTATAGCTTCATTCGGCACTATGAGCTTCTGCCCCAATCCGGTGCGCAGAAAATCGTGATCGAGGTACTGACTGAGACCGAGCAAGGCAAGCAGCCCGCTCGTAACCCCGAGCGGATAGACTATCTGTTTTACATTTCGTTCGGAATTAACCGAATTAATAACATAAAAGAGCATGAACATATAGCAAATCAAGATATACGTGCCTTCAAAACGCTCATTCCAGCCGTGCCACGCAAATTCTTTTTCCGACGAAGCGATATAAGACAGTATAACCATGAGCGCGTAGACCGCCATGGGATAATAGATGAAACTCCGCTTTACGGCCATAGACTGCGTACAAAAGCGAAACAACAGCGCGAACAGGGCCAAAGCCGCGCAGATTACGATCAGCACGACCTTGGAATGGCTGAAAAATTCTCTCTGCTCTACAGAACCGACGCTCCAGAAGAAGCTTGACATATCCCGTTCGTAATAATAGTACCGAACCAACATGATTACCACAGCCGTGAACAATATGGCGGGTATGATCTGAATGACGCCTATGCTTTCACTTGATCCCCCGGCGTGGCTCATGGACCATATGTATTCGGGATCCTTCCGATTGACTTTCTTTGGTTTTTTCATATTGCGGGTTGCTCCCGGTCTTTAATATTTGATTGCGAATATATATATTATAGTCTATATCCGAGCAAGTTTCAAGCCTGCCCGGAATTTCTAAGTATCGTGATCGGACGCGCGCGCCTGTTTCAGATTGCCGATCTTTCGGCTCCGTTCTTTCAATATGTTTTCAACGGCGTCAAGAGGAACGTTCTGCTGCGCCATCAGGACGAGCAGATGATAGAGCAGGTCGCATATCTCGTTTTCGAGGTCAAAACGCGCGCGCATGCTCTCCTTACCCGCATAGCCCTCAAGATATTTGTCCTTCTCATGCACAAGCTCCCATTGCGAGGCCGCGGCTTCCATATCCGAAACAGCCGCCAGATTCTTTGCCGCTATAATGGTTTCCGCGCATTCCTCACCGCATTTCTTCAGTATCTTATCAAGACCTTCTTTGAAAAGATAGCAGGTGTACGAACCCTCCGCGTATATCTGCTTGCGTTCAAGCACAACAGAATAAAGCTCTTTCAACACATCATTCATACGAATCCCCTCCGTAAAGCAAGGCTGTTCGATAAAAGCAGCTCTTATTACCCGTGTGGCAGGCCACTCCGGTCTGCTCTACGACGATGAGCAGCGCGTCGTCGTCGCAATCGGGCGTAACCGATATAACGCGCTGAAAATGTCCGGACGTTTCGCCCTTGTTCCAAAGCGCGCCGCGCGAACGGCTGTAAAACCACGTAAAGCCCGTTTCAAGCGTCTTCGCGAGACTTTCCTCGTTCATATACGCAAGCATCAGTACTTCGCCCGTTCCGCGCTGCTGAACTACGGTCGGTATCAATTCGGATTTTTTGAAATACGCCGCGATATCCGCGCTTGCGCGATATTCACCCGATGATTTCAATTGAACACCTCCCGTCTCGGCAGCCTGACCGGTATGCCGGCCCGCGCCAATTCACGCTTTATATCACCGACGGACAGCTCGCCGTAGTGAAATATCGACGCGGCCAGCGCCGCGTCCGCGCCCGTCTCCTCAAATACGTTCGTGAAGTCGGATATACGGCCGCCGCCGCCCGACGCGATCACGGGTATATTAACGACGGCGCAGATCGCGTTCAGCATCCCCGTATCGAAACCGTGCTTCGTTCCGTCCGTATCCATAGAAGTCAAAAGTATCTCGCCCGCGCCGCGTCTCTCCGCTTCCATGGCCCATTCTGCGGCGTCAAGGCCCGTATCTATTCTGCCCCCGTGCACAAACACGTTATAGCCGCCTTTTCCGTTCCCCTTCGCGTCTATGGCCGTGACGACGCACTGGCTGCCGAAACGCGAAGCCGCCTCGGATATCAGATCGGGATTCTTGATCGCGGCCGAGTTCACGGAGACCTTATCCGCCCCCGCGCGGAGCAGAGCGCGAAAATCCTCAACGCTGCGGATACCGCCGCCCACCGTCAGCGGAACGAATACGTTCTTCGCCGTTTTGCGTACGACGTCCGCCATGGCGCCGCGTCCCTCGTGCGTAGCCGTTATATCAAGGAATACGATCTCGTCCGCGCCTTGACGGTCGTATTCGACGGCGCACTCCACGGGATCGCCCACCTCCTTGATGTCTATGAAATTGACGCCTTTTACGACCTTGCCGCCCTTAACGTCCAAGCACGGTATTATGCGTTTCGCAAGCATAGTTCACTCCTTTAACACAGTGGAGACAATCCATTTTGTGTCATACGGCAGTCGCGATAGCCTCGCGCAATGACAGCGTTCCTTTGTACAGGGCTTTGCCGAGAATCGCGCCGTACAGTCCCATGGCCGCGAGCCGCGTCACGTCCTCCAAGGTCGTAATACCGCCGCTCGCGACGATATCGCAGGAAACGGCCTCTTGCAGCGCCGCGAGCTGCTCGAAGTTCGGGCCGGCAAGCGCGCCGTCCTTGGAAATATCGGTGAATATAATGGTCGTGACGCCCATGTCCTCAAGCCGCTTCGAAAGCTCGATATAGTCGGCGCCGCCGTCTGTGAGCCAGCCCGCGGTGCGGACGCGCCCGTTCATCGCGTCGACGCCGGCCGCAATGCGCTCGCCGTGCCTCCGCACGGCCGCGCGCGTGAATGCCGGATCGTGTAAAGCGGCCGATCCCAAGATTACGCGGCGTATACCGCGCTCAAGGTAATATTCGACGGACGCCATATCGCGAATGCCGCCGCCAAGCTCTACGGCAAGGCCGCTTTCGCGCGCGACCTTCGTGAGCAGCGGCGCGTTCACGCGCCTGCCCTCCGCAGCCCCGTCCAAATCCACCGTATGGAGCCATTCCGCGCCCGCCGCCTTAAAGCCGCGAGCCGTTTCGAGAGCGTCCTCCGCTACCTGCTCCGCCGTATTGAAGTCTCCGCGCGTCAGGCGCACGCATTTGCCGTCTTTTATATCTATCGCAGGTAGTATGATCATGTAAGCCTCATTGATTACTACTTCAATCAATACTACTCAAACGCCGCGATTGTTTTGTTCAGATCGGGTTCTGAGGCGGATTTTGGTCCTCGGAGCATACAAAACAGTATGTGAGAAGACCAAAATCCGAATCAGGTTCCGATATGGACAAAAATGGCGTGGTGTTTGAGTAGTTACCTATAAATCCAACTCGCAGAAATTACGCAATATCCGCAGCCCCACCGATCCGCTCTTCTCGGGATGAAACTGACAACCGAATACGTTGCTCTTGAACACGAGCCCCGGTATCACATCGCCGTATTCGGCGTAGAGCGATATATTGCTCATATCCGTAACGGCCTTGTAGGAATGCACGAAATACAGCCGGTCTCCCTCCTCCACGCCGTCGGAAAGCGGGCAGTCCGCCGCGCGCTTAACGTCACTCCATCCGATATGCGGTATCTTCAGGCCGGGAGCCGAGATTAAATCCACGCGCCCCGCTATCAGACCGAGGCCGCGCGTTTTTTCAAACTCGAAGCCCCAATCGAACAGCATCTGCATACCGAGGCAAATGCCGAGCAGCGGCTTGCGCTCCGCTTCGCGCGTTATCGCCTCAGCAAGCCCCGACGCTTCAAGCATCCTCATAGCGTCCGGAAAAGCGCCGACGCCGGGCAGTATCAATTTATCCGCTCGCGGAAGCGCATCCCTGTCCGATGTGATCTCGGCGTCTGCGCCAAGAAAATCAAGCGCGTTTTTCACGCTGAACAGATTGCCCGCTCCGTAATCTATAACGGCAATCATCTAAAGACTGCCTTTCGTCGAGAGCGCTTCGCCCCCCGTGCGCCGCACCGCTTCCTTTACGGCGTGAGCGAAGGCCTTGAACGCGGCCTCGCACTTGTGATGATCATTTTCGCCGTAGAGTATGTTGATATGCAGCGTGACGGCCGCGTTCGAAACAAAAGCCCTGAAAAATTCCTTTACGAGTTGCGTATCCATTCCGCCCACGGCGGGCCCCGTGAAAGCGCCATTGAAGACGAGCACGCCTCTGCCGCAAACATCGACGGAACAGGCGGCAAGCGCCTCGTCCATGGGTGCGACAAAACTCCCGTATCGCGCTATGCCCTCGCGCGTGTCCACGGCGCGGGCAAAAGCCAGACCCATAGCGATGCCCACGTCCTCGACCGTATGATGCCCGTCGACCTCAAGATCGCCGGCGCAAGATATCTCGACGCCGAAACCGCTGTGTACGGCGAAGGCCGTCAGCATATGGTCGAAAAATCCTATGCCTGTTGAAATGACAGGCTTGTCGCCGCCGTCCGGCAAGAGCGTCACGCGTATGTCTGTCTCCGCGGTCTTTCGCTGTACTTCTCCGCTTCTCATTTTTCTCCTTTTCCGGTCACCGTAGGTGCGACCGTGGCCGGCGCCGCGTCACTCGCGCGGGCCGTCGTCACTCAAATCGTATTTTGATCGCGTTCGCGTGGGCGCCCAGGCCCTCTTTTTCCGCAATTTCTATGATATCGTCCTTCGCGTTCGCCAAGGACTCCTTCGTATAGCAGGTATAACTCATGCGCTTCACGAAGTCGTACACGCCGAGCGGTGAGGCAAATCGCGCTGTGCCCGACGTGGGCAGCACGTGGTTTGTTCCCGCGTAATAATCGCCGAGAGGTTCCGGCGAGTAGGGGCCGCAGAAAACGGAGCCCGCATTCTTTATGCGTTCCAAATGTGACGTCGGATACTCCGTCAAAAGCTCAAGGTGCTCCGGCGCTATCATATCGGCAAGCTCGAACATACGGTTTTCGTTTCCGCATATGATGATCAGGCCGAAATTATCGAGCGAAGCCTTCGCCGTCTCGCTGCGGGCAAGGCCGCAAAGTTGGCGTTCGATTTCCTTTAATACCTCGCCCGCGACGCGCGCGCTCGTCGTGAGCAGAACGGCGGCCGCGTTCACGTCGTGCTCGGCTTGGCTGAGCATGTCGGCCGCAATATACGAGGGCGACGCGCTGTCGTCCGCAATCACGAGTATCTCGCTCGGTCCCGCTATCATATCTATATCGACTTGGCCGAACAGCAGCCTTTTCGCCGTCGCTACGAATATATTGCCCGGCCCCACGATTTTGTCGACGCGCGGTACGCTCTCCGTTCCGTAAGCGAGCGCCGCGACGGCTTGCGCCCCGCCCGTAAGAAACAGCCTGTCCACGCCCGCAATACAGGCAGCGGTCAGGATATCCGGATTCGCCGCGCAGAGCGCCCCCTCTCCCGTTCCGGTCACAACGGGAGGCGTGACCATTATAAGTTCCGAAACGCCCGCTATCTTCGCGGGTACGGCGTTCATGAGCACGGTAGAGGGATAGGCCGCCGTGCCGCCCGGCACATAGAGTCCGACGCGTGTCAATCCTCGAATCTTGTGTCCGAGCGTAAAGCCGTCTCCGTTTATCTCATAGCCCTCGCATATCTGACGCTCGTGATAGCGGCGTATATTGGCTGCGGCGCGCTCGAGCGCTCTGCGAAACGCGGGATCGGCGTCGTCCGCCGCCGTTTCGAGCGCTCGTCGATCAACTTCGATACCGGCCGGAGCGGCCCCGTCGAAGCGCAGACCGTATTCGCGCAGGGCGGCGTCGCCCCTTGCGCGAATCTCGCGCAGAATGGCGGTCACAGTTTCCTCCGTTTCGAGGTCGCGCGCACATGTGCGCTCCGTAAGTCTTTTCAGGGCGGCGTATTCCGCCGCGCCGTCGGCTTCTATGACCTGTATATTCATTTTTCCGTCACTTTCTGCGGACCGGTCGCAAATATGCCCTGCTCATGGATTCCGGGACAAGCCCGGAATGACGTTCTTTTGGCCCGGGCTGACGGAGACGAGACCGGACGCGAGCGCGTCGATCTCCTTCTTTTTGAGCTTCATGCTCGCAACGTTCACGATCATGCGGGCCGAAACGGGACGTATATACTCTATGACATCAAGCCCGTTCTCCCTCAGCGTACTGCCGGTTTCCACAATATCCACGATACCGTCCGCGAGCTCGAGCAACGGCGCCAATTCAACAGAACCTTCTATCCTGATGATTTGAACGTCCATTCCTTTGCTTTCAAACCAAGAAGCCGCCACGTTCGGATACTTTGTGGCGATGCGCTTCGCGCCGAGGCCTTCGTAGAAATCTGTACCCGCGCGCGCCGCGAGCGCGAAACGGCATTGTCCGACGCCGAGATCTAATATCTCGTAGTACACGCCGCCCTGCTCGGCGATAGTGTCCTTGCCGACGACGCCGACGTCGCAGACACCGTGTTCAACGTATGTGATAACGTCCGCCGCCTTCGCGAGCACGATCTCAATATTCGTACCGGGTATCGGAAGCAACAGACGTCTTCCCTTGGAGCGCAGGACTCCGACGTCGTAGCCCGCCGCTTCGAGCATGGAGACGACCTCACCCTCAAGGCGCCCCTTGGTGAGTGCGATCCTGAGCCGTGCCGGTTCCGTCGCTTTTGTGGCGCTCGGCGCGTCCTCGGCGGCAAGGCGCTTGATCCGTCCGTCCGCCAAGGCGTCGACATTGAAGGCAAAACCCGTAGCCGGCAGATCCTCGCCGAAGTCCTTGAAAAGCCCGTCGTAGCGTCCGCCCGAAAGCACGGCGTCGCCGGAGGAAGCCATATATCCCTTGAATACCAACGAGCTGTAATACTCTGCTTGATTCACCAAACCTAAGTCTATCATGATTTTGCCGTCAAGGTCAAGTTCCGGCAATATTTTGTATATGCGCTCCAGATATTCGAGCATGCCCGGTAATTCCGCATCGCGGCCTCGAAACAACGAGTGTGCTTCTTTTAGAGCTTCAACGCCGCCGAACAGACGCGGCAAGGCTCGCAGCATGTCCGCTATCTCGGTCTGCGGCGATCCGTACAGCACATCGTTCAATGCCGCGTAATTTTTCGCCGCTATATGCCCGTATATGCGCTCCTTTTCTTCCGCCTCCGCGTCAAGCAGTGACATAAGCCTGTTGAATATGCCCACGTGCCCGATCTCGATGCGAAACGGAGACGATGAGCATGCTTCCAAAGCTTCTGCGGCCGCAGTAAGTATCTCCACATCGGAATCGAATGCGGAATCGCCGATCAGCTCTATGCCCATCTGCATTATCTCGGCGCGCTTTCCTTGCAGCTCGGGCTGCATACGAAAAACCTGCTGCGCGTAGTATATGCGTATTGGCAGCTCGCAGCCTTTCAGCTTCGTTGCCGTCATGCGCGCTATCGGAATGGTCGAATCCGGGCGCACTGTCATGAGTCTGCCGCGATTATCCGTCAGCTTGTACATGCTTTCCGGCCTGTAATAGGCGGCATTGCTTGAAAATACATCGAAAAACTCCAGACCCGGCGTCCTGACCTCGCGATATCCCTTTTCTTCGAATATAGAGCGCAACCGTCCTATTACGGCGTTCTGCGCCTCGCATTCCGAAAACAGCATATCCGCCGTGCCTTCGGGCGTAATCCTGTCATTGCGTATCATCGACTCCTCCCGTATATTCTCAGCCGGGCAATAACGCGGCGCCGTTTTCCCCGGCGCCCTCGTATTGCTCCGTCGTTTGCTTTATCATTTTATCACGCTAAAGTGATAAAGTCAAGCGTAAATTATCGCGGATATATTGTCACAAAATGCGGCGTTACAGTTATATTTATATCCGATAATATATCAGGAGGTACCGCAGGAAATCAGGGATGATAAAATATTTGAAGAAGTAAAAATTATAACGCATCAGTAGAAAAATTTCGAGTGTAGAAATTTTTCTTACATCTGTGCGTTTCAACGAAGCGGGGGATATTCCCACCGCTTGTTGCGGGAAGCGGAACCCGCCGCCGTAGCTTCGCTTGAAGCGGGGGATATTGGCAGCGAAGTTATACTGCAACACATCGAATGGTCGATATAGATTTAATGGACGCGACGAATTATGCAATTAATACAGACAGACATTTACGGAAAAAAGGAATAACGACAAGAAAGACTGTGGATTGTTTAATAGCGTCATACGCAATATTGGGAGATATGTATATATTGCATAATGACAGCGACTTCACACAAATAGCACAGGAGAGCGATTTAAAGATATACAAAATATAACGAAAAACAAGAGACGAATATATGCAGAAGACTGTTTCTCACTCATCCGTTTCAGGTTTGACCGTTTCCGACCTTTGTTCGTTTTTCAGGCCGTCACCGAGGAATTTCTCCATTGTCTCAAGTCCGACCGCTCCGGATACGCGCAAACCGGCTATTTTATACGTCGGAACTTCTTCCACCCCGGATTCAAAATACGCGTGTTTAAGCGCCTTCTGTTGTGCGCCGCAATAGCGCCCTTCTTTCATCAAGCCGTTGAACGCATAGGCGTCCACGCCTATATCGCTCGCTATATCCGTCAGAATGTCTATATCGCTTATATCGCGTCCGCGTTCAAAATGAGCGCGAAACACCCGTTCGTTGTAGGCTCGCACATCGCCTTCTTGCGCGACCACAAAATGCATGCCCTGAAACGCTTTGTCCGTATACGGCGCGGGCGAGAACGGTCTTCGCAACAAAAGGCCTACTTTTTCGGCCTCGGCCACAAGAGCCGGCGCCCAAAGCTCGCCTGTTTCGGGATCAGGATCGTGCGTGGGCCGCGCCATGGGTTTGGGGAGCAATTCAAACGGATGCCATGCGATCTCTATCTCCGGAAAGGACGCCGCCGCGAGTTTGAGCTGCCCTATGCCGAGGTAGCAGAACGGACAGGTATAATCGAAATAAACATGCAATTTCATAGCAAACAATACCTCCCCCGCGCCTTTCTTTTGTTAACCGGCAAGTGTAAAAGCCAAGCAACGCGGATTCGCCGCGCGCAAAGCGCTATTATATACTATTATAGCAATAAAAGCTATGGCTGTAAATTAGTAATTTTTCTTGATGCCCTGCGCCGCAATCAGATTTATCAATGAAAGCGCGCCCGCTATTAAAAATACAAACTCGGGCCCCCACTCAAACCAGACAAGACCGCACAGGTATGAACCTATGATGGCCACGACGTGATCTATAGCCATGCCCAAGGTCAGAGACGGTGTCACATCCTCCGGCGTCAGGGCGATCGAACGCATATATATGGATCGCACCATATAAAACTGAGCCGACATTCTGTCTACTATGTTCAGGATATATACGAGCATCATGCCGATTCCCGTCAAAACAACAGGATTATTGTTAACCCAGCGGCTCAGAAATCCGTAAGCGATATACACGGCGATAAAGGCCAGAGCTTCTGCGGTCATTACCTTACGAATACCGAAGCCGTCTATCCAACGGCCAACGACAGGCATAAAAAATATGCCTATAAGCGAACCTACCACAGCCAATATGGAGATCGTGTCCGCCTTGAAATCAAGCAGGTCTATCAGCACCCACGGGCTGTAAACGAACATGATCTGCTTTCTGCCGCCAAACACCGCGCAGATCAGGTAATAGCGCGCATACTCCTTGCGAAATACAAATTTAGTCTGCCGTCCTACCGGCGATTCGCTCAAATTCCTGCTCATTTGACGCTGCACGAAGAGCAGTACGCCTACCATGAAGAAACAGAACGCGCTGATTATGAACACCCAAACGGGAAGCTCAAAGCTGAACCAACCGGCGCGAAAACCGATGAATGTCAGTATGCCGGCTATCATTATGAAGGCCATGCGCATGCTGTTGATCTGCCCCATGACGCGTCCCATACTCATCTTTTGCGCCAGTGAAAGCCCGATGCTGTCGCCGAGCGGTATATACATGTGGATGCCCGTGGAAAAAATAAATAAAAAGATCAGCATGACCGCGTAACTTGGCCGCGTGAGTCCGAGCACAACGAGCCCGAACGCGCTAAAAAGCTGTGCCAATATCGCGTTTCGCAAATTTCCAAAGTAGGCAAGTCCTGCCAAAAACAGAAGAGACAGCACCCCGGGCAGTTCGCGGGGAATTTCTATGAACCCGCGCTGCGCGGCGTTGACATCGTAGGCCTCCTTAAAGTAATTTGCAAATATTGAATCGCTGAAACCGGTAGCAAGCCCGACGAACGCGGTCGCGACCAAGAATATCGTTAAAATTGTTTTCGGGTCAAATGGCTTTTTTTCCGTTTTGTGTTCCTCCGATTTCACTCATAATTTGAACAATCGGCCACGGAACAACGTTCCACCGGCCGATTGTATATCTGCCTAAAGCTTACTGCGTTTATATTTGAACCCGTCCGGCAGTCTATCCGTCCGCGTTGATTTTGGCGATCAGCTCATCTATCACGCGATCCGCTTCGGCGTAATCCACCTGACATGTTCCGACCTGGCGGTGCCCGCCGCCGCCGTATTTCAGCGTTAAGGCGCCGACATCGGTGTTTGAACTGCGGTTCAATATGCTGTGACCTACCGCAATCGGGCAATTCTGCTTGTTTCGCCCGTCCACAATCCAAAGAGATATATTCTGCTCCGGGTACAGACTGTAGATGAGGAAACGATTCCCCGTGTAAATAGTTTCAACATTTCGGAGATCTGTAACGATGGCGTTTCCCCTGACCGACGTATGTTTCGATACCATTTCGCGAAAGAGCGCGTCTTGTTCAAAATACAGATCCGTGCGTTCCTTTACGTCAGGATTGGCCAATATCTCGTTAATGCTCTTTGACGCGCAGGCATCGATCAGATTTTCCATAAGTTCGTAATTGCTGATACGAAAGTTGCGGAAACGCCCGAGACCTGTACGCGGATCCATGACAAAGCCGAGCAATATCCAACCTGTCGGATTCAATATCTCATCCTTCGTGAGTTTGGCTGAATCGACCTTATCAACTGCCGCAACCATTTGCAAAAAATGTTTGAGCTTGTTATCCCCGTCATAATAGTCGAATATAACGCGGGCGGCGCTGTCCGCCATGCGGCTGACGCCTTCAAATTCAATCCCCGAGCCGAGCCGTTCACCTTCGCTCGAATGATGGTCGAACCACAGCTTGGCGCCTTTGACATAAGGTACATTCGCAAGCACGTCGTTTCCGGTAACCTCAACGATACCGTCCTGTAAATCCTTGGGATGAACAAATTTCCAGTGATCGATAATTCCCAAATCCTTGAGGAGCGCGGCGCACGCAAGGCCGTCAAAATCGGATCTTGTAAGTAAACGCATAGGAATATCCTCCTTACCGGCAGAGTAGCATGTTGTAAAAATAATATAGCACATCGCTTTAGTAATTACAAGGTATTTGTAATTGTTATACGAATAAAATGATTGACAAGCCGTTTTATATAAGCTATTATCTAATATGACAATCACGTTGCGGGGGCATAGCTCAGTTGGTTAGAGCGCTTGCTCGACAAGCAAGAGGCCACAGGTTCGAGTCCCGTTGTCCCCACCAAAAACTTAAACTTCGTGTATACTGAGTATCAGATTAAGAATCAGAGGACGGAACGGGCAGCCGTCACCTCGCAATAACTCCGGCGGCGGAAAGCGCGGTTTCTATCGCTGCGGTGACGGCGCGTTTTACGCCGGGCATTTGATATGGGTTCTTGCAGCTGTACTCGGCTTCGCACAGCTCGTCCGGATCTATAGATCCTATCACGGCCTTTTGTCTTGGCTTCAGATAATCGTACAATTCTCTTTTGTTAACACCTTTTCCGAATTTATTGATCACGTAGATTACACTGTGCGAGACGGATTCAAACTCTTTTATCATGGATAATCGCTTGTGCCCGCCAAGCAGCTTTGACGGCGCGGGATCAACCACAAACAGGATCAGGCTCATATCGCGGAGCAGTGTTTTCAAGCATGTGAGCCGCGCGTCTTCATCCGCAAAGCCGAGACTGAGTCTCGCCGAGAAATCGCACAGGATCACGTCGCCCGCCGCGTTGCCTATCAGCGACGTCATCTGCTGCGAATCAAGCGTTATTTCGGGCTCTGACGGAAGTCTGAGCACAAGATTTATTCCCTCGTCCATATTGACTGCGCCTGCAGCGCCGCGGCCTTCCGCGACTCGTCTGTAAAGGGAAATGTATTCCCTGTCCGCAAACCTGCGATCCGCGCCTATAGCGTCATAATTCCAACCGCAGACGCTCTCGTCGCCGTCACTCAGTTCGAGCAGGGTAGGCGACATTTTCTTCAAATTTGCTATGTAACGAGCCATAGAAAGAGCTATCAGAGAAACACCGGCGCCGGCCGAAAGCCCTACGACGCCAATACGCGTCTTTTCCCTGCCTATGAAAGTTGTCGGGTTTTCATCGTCTTCTCGCAGCAATAAGCGTTCAAATACAGGACGAATGTTCATTTCGGTTTCCTCGTAATACAAAAGAAAAGAAATTGTCATTGAATTGCCGGCGCAAGTGGGATTATAATGATATTATTGTATCATGAATCTTTCATTAAATCAACATATTTTATAAAAAATGTAAAATAAACTGCCCCGCAGCAAGACTACGGGGTATTGGAGAGATGGGCAGTTTGATACGATAGGAAGTACGTAGGAGTGGGTTCAATACCCTATATTATGAATAAGGAAACGTAGTAAGCTACGGGGTATTGAACCCGTTTGCGTAATAAAAAGGGGATATCCAATGGCGCCGCGTAAACGCTCAATTAAAATCATTATATCTATGTATGCAGGATTGCAAAAACGGATCGGGGCAATGCGTCTTATTCTTTGCGCGTTCCTGTTTCTGTCCGCAGGTATTCAGACTGCGGTCTTTGCCGCCGACGCGGATATCGCATTGTCCGAAGAATTGCCGCCGGTCAGTCTTCGGATAAACGATAATCTAATACAGACCGACGTCACGCCCGTGATCATAGAGGGCCGAACGCTCGTGCCGGCCCGAGCCGTATTCGAGACGCTCGGCGGAACGGTGCTGTGGGATGATTCGGGATATCCGATCCAATTGGTTTCCGTAGCCTACCAAGGCGCTGCGGTCAATCTTACGATAGGTTCCGTGACGGCGCTTGTAAACGGTGCGGAAGCGCGTTTGGACGTTCCTGCGCAAATCGTAAACGAAAGAACGCTTATACCTGTGCGCTTCGTATCCGAATCGCTCGGTCTTACCGTACGTTGGAACGAGGCCGGTCGCGTAGTGGATATTTACAGCCCGGACTACGACGCGCCTCCCATAGTTTCGACAATAGAAAGCATGGATGCGGCTATTTCCGCCACGGGAACGCGCGTGAGCATAAGCTTTGCGGGCGACGCGCCGAGTTCCCTTGCGGATCCGAATCCGCCTACGCCCAAGCGTTTTATTATAGGCTTTACGAATACAATCCTGCTTGCTCAAACGAGCGCTCTTGAATGGCAGCGTGAAATATCCGTTTTGCACGGCGTCACGGCGGAACAGCCGGATTTGCCCGAACCGACGCGCCCCGAAACCGTGACCGGAACTGCGGCGGAATCCGTGACCGAACCCGCGCCGCCCGAGTCCGCGATACCGACAACGACATGGTTTGTCTTCGATCTGTCCGAGGACGTGACGCCTGTACAGTCGCTTTCTTCGGACGGAAAGACTCTGTATATTGATTTCCCAAAGCCGCAGTCTCCGTATGACCCTTGGGCGGACGGCAAGCTGTCCGTCATCCTTGATCCCGGCCACGGCGCGGAAACCGTCGGCAAGCGCAGTCCTGACGGCAGCGTGATGGAATACGCGTTCAACCGCGATATGGCCGCGCGTGTGAAAGCGCATCTTGAACGCCACGGCGTGGAAACACTGCTGACCGTATACGACGATACCGACATGTCGCTTGAGGATCGCTGCAAGACCGCCAACGCGTCAGGCGCAGACGTGTTTGTGAGTCTGCACGCCAACGCCTTTGGCGACGGCAAGACGTGGCCGAATCAAAACGGTTGGGAGATATTCATCTATAAGGAGGGCAGTTTCTCCGAAAAGTTAGCGCAAGCCATTCACAGGGAAACCATACCGGCGAGCGGTCTCACGGATCGCGGCGTCAAACCCGAGCCCTACTACGTAATTCGCAAAGTCAACATGCCTGCTGTGTTGATTGAACACGGATTCTACACGAACCGCACGGAAATCGAACTGCTGAAATCGCCGGAATTCCGCGAACGCCTGTCCGTTATGGATGCAAAGGGTATATTGAGCTTTCTCGGTGTGGCGTGGATAGAATAGTTGTTTGGCTGTAACTACGCAAACGCCACGTGATTTTTGCCCATTCCGGAACCTGATAGCTGATTTGTCTTCCTCACGTAGCTTCGAGTACGTTCCGGGGAGCCAAATCAGCTCTCAAAACCCGGCCTGAACAAAACTGACGCGGCGTTTGAGTAGTCTTGATTGAACCTTTGAGCAGTAAAGCTTGATGATTGTTCGAGCATAACGCCGCCGTTAAAGCGGCTAAGGGTTCATCACAGCGCTTTTCATGGATCTTACGTATTTCTCCAAGGCGGGCGTTGCGTTATCGCCGTATTCGGAAATTATGTTCACGATGGCGCTGCCCGTTATAACGCCGTCCGCTGATTTTGACAGCGAAGCGGCCTGTTCCGGGCTTTGTACGCCAAAGCCTACGGCGACCGGTACGCATGTGTATTTCTTTATTTCTCTCATCATTGAGACTATGTCTGTCGTGATCTCGTTTCTCACGCCCGTGACGCCCATGGATGAGACAAGATAAATATATCCTTTGGCTTTTTCCGCAATCATGCCGATACGGTCGCCCGAAAGCGGCGCTATGAGACTGATCAGGACTGTTCCGTACTTTTCGCAGAAAGTCAGAATTTCTCCGTGCTCCTCAAACGGCAGATCGGGTATTATAACGCCGTCAACGCCGCATTCGGCGCATTCGGCGAAAAATTTGTCGTAACCGTAGTTGAATACGGGGTTTATATACGTCATGAGCAGCAGCGGCGCGGAAATTTCACCCTTTAGCGAGGCAATCATTTCAAAAATTCGAACGGGCCGCGTCTTTGATGCAAGCGCCCTCAGCCCGGCCTTCTGTATTGTTTCCCCTTCGGCGACCGGGTCGGAGAAGGGAATTCCGATCTCGATAATGTCGGCGCCGGCGCCGGCTATTGTCAATATGTATTCACGCGTTTTTTCGAGTGAAGGGTCTCCCGCCATGAGATAGGCTATAAAGGCTTTATTGTTCGCGAATGCCGCGGCTATTCCGTTTTTACGCATATTGTTCCTCCTTTAATGCCGGCATATTCGGCGACGACGGCGGCGTCCTTGTCGCCGCGTCCCGATAGACAAACTATTATACTCTCGTCTTTGGGCAAGCTGCCGGCAAGCTTTATTGCATAAGCCACCGCGTGCGCCGACTCAAGAGCGGGGATAATGCCCTCGGTTCGAGACAGGTAATAAAAGGCTTTTACGGCTTCTTCGTCGCTGACGCCGGAGTATTCGGCCCGTCCCAAAGCGTGAAGCCACGCGTGTTCCGGGCCTATTCCGGGGTAGTCGAGACCTGCGGATATTGAGTAGACAGGGGATATTTGCCCGTCCTCATCTTGGCAGAAAAGCGATTTCATACCGTGGAAGATGCCGGTTCGCCCATTTGCCACGGTTGCGGCGTTTTCCGGCGTATTTAGGCCCTTTCCCGCCGCCTCGCAGCCTATAAGCTTAACGTCTTTGTCGTTTATGAAGTGATAAAAGGCGCCTATAGCGTTGGAGCCCCCTCCGACGCAAGCGACTACGGCGGCAGGGAGACGACCTTCTTTTTTAAGTATCTGCGCCCGCGCTTCCCTGCTTATGACACTCTGGAAGTCGCGAACCATAGTGGGGAAGGGATGAGGCCCCATTGCCGAGCCCAGCGCGTAATGCGTATCGTTCACTCGGCGCGACCACTCTCGCAGCGTTTCGTTTACGGCGTCCTTCAAGGTCATGGAGCCGGACGTGACTTCACGCACCTCTGCGCCAAGCAGACGCATACGCCACACATTCAACTCCTGCCGTCGCGTGTCCTCAAGCCCCATAAATATCTCGCAGTCGAGACCGAGCAGCGCCGCCGCAGTTGCCGCCGCGACGCCGTGCTGACCGGCGCCGGTTTCGGCGATAATACGTTTTTTCCCCATCTTTTTTGCAAGCAGACACTGACCGAGAACATTATTGATCTTATGGGAGCCCGTGTGATTAAGGTCTTCACGCTTCAGGTAAATTTTGGCGCCGCCCAGATCACGGCTCATATTTTCCGCTTTGTACAGCCGAGAAGGACGCCCTGCGTATTCGCTGAGCAAATAATCAAGTTCTTCGTTGAATTCACGGTCGCGCTTATAACTTAAATAGTTCTTTTCGAGTTCGGTCAGCGCCGGCATCAGTGTCTCCGGTACGTACCTGCCTCCGAACTCCCCGAAACGTCCGGGCTTTTCACTCATATTTGTCACCGTTGCAGCCTATCGGCTGCCCTTACCGCGCGCACGATTACGCGCATCTTTTCAAAATCCTTACGACCGCCGGTTTCGACGCCGCTGCTCACGTCGATACAGAATGGATCGAGCATACGCAGCGCTTCCGCGATATTGCCGGCATTCAGGCCGCCCGCCAGAAAATACGGTTTCTTTACATCGCGTACGATCTCCCAAGAGAAGGTTCTGCCGCTGCCCCCGCGAAGACCGGTTCCGCCCGTGTCGAACAGCAGATAATCGGCCGCCGAGGATGTTTCGCCCATACTCGCTTCTGCGGCGACGGCTTTGATGACAGGCTGCATAATCATGCTTTTCAGACTTAAAATATAAGCCTCATCCTCGTCGCCGTGCAGCTGAATCAAGTCTGTAATACGAGCGTCGCACAGCGCTTTTATCTTGGCCGGTTCTTCATTCACGAATACGCCGACCGCTTTTACGCACGGATTCAGGCGGGACTTAAGCGCCGCCGCTTTTTCGGCGTCAATCCGGCGACGGCTCTCCGCGAATACGAAGCCTATGTAATCGGGAAGGCAGATATTCGCGTATTCGACGTCCTCTTCTCTGCTCAGTCCGCATATTTTAATCCTGCTCATATCGCACAAGTTCCTCTAAACTCCGACAGCGCCGCCCGCTTATCATGTCTGCTCATGAGCGCCTCCCCGATCAGAACGGCGTCAGCGCCGCTTTGTCTTACGGTTTCAACGTCGTCACGCCCCTTGATCCCGCTTTCCGCTACGAATAATATGTCCGGCGGCGTCAGGGCGCGCAGCTTTCGACAGTTCTCAAGGTCGACCGTGAAATCCTTCAGATTTCTGCTGTTTGCCCCGATGAGCCGCGCGCCTGCGGCGAGAGCTGTTTTCAGCTCGTCTGCGTCGTGAACCTCCGTGAGCGCCGAAAGACCCAAGCTGTCCGCAAGTTTGATGAATTCGCACAGCGCATCCGTATCCAGAATGGCGCATATCAGCAGAACGGCGTCCGCGCCGAGCAGACGCGCCTGATAAATCTGATAAGGGTCTACGGTAAAATCCTTGCGCAACACGGGCACTGAAACGTTGCGTGAGATTTCTTCCAAATATCGGTCGCTGCCGAGAAAATACTCGGGTTCGGTCAGCACTGAAACGCCGTCCGCCCCGGCGGCTTCATAATCAGAAGCAATTTCTAAATAAGGGAAATTTTCTGAAATAACGCCCTTCGAAGGCGACGCCTTTTTAACTTCACATATAAATGAAAGTCCGGGTCGCTTCAGTGCTTTTTCAAAGGCAAACGCGGGTTTTGTCCGCGCGGGAATGCGTGAGACGAGTTCTTCCTGCGGCATTGCTTTCTTATCCCTTTTAACCCGCGCCGCCGAGCTTTCCGCCAATCTGTCAAGGATATTCATGCCGCAGCTCCGTTTGTCGCGGCGACAAAGTCCAACATCTTTCGCATCGCGCTTCCGCTGTCGATGATATCGCGAGCCGTTTCAAGGCAGCGCCGCAACGTCATATGACCGTTCGCCATATAGAGACATACTGCGGAGTTCAACAGCACGACGTCGCGCTTGGCGCCTTTTTCGCCGCTCAAAACCGCCTTGGCGATTTCCGCGTTTTCGGCCGGGCCGCCTCCGCGAAGATCACGAATCGTGCAGCATTCGAGACCGAATTGTTCGGGTCTTATAAAGTAGCTGTTGATCCTGCCGCCGTTCAGCTCGCATATCGTGGTCGCGCCGGTCATCGTGATCTCGTCCAGACCGTCATGGCCGTGAACCACCATTGCGCGCTTGACGCCGAGCTTGGCCAGCACATTCGCAAGCGGTTCGACCAGCTGCTCGTCATATACGCCAAGCAGCTGCATATTGGCGCCGGCCGGGTTTGCCAACGGGCCGAGTATGTTGAATATTGTGCGTGCGCCGAGCTCGCGTCTCACCGGAGCGACGTGCTTCATCGCGAGGTGGTAGACGTTGGCGAGCATAAAGCACATCCCCGTCTCCTTCAGTACGCGTTCGCTTTCGGGGGCGCTCAGGTTGATGTTCGCGCCCAGAGCTTCAAGCAGATCCGCGCTTCCGCATTTACTGGAAACGCTTCTGTTGCCGTGCTTCGCGACGCTTACGCCTCCCGCTGCGGCGACAAAGGCCGAAACAGTAGATATGTTAAATGAAAAAAGCTCGTCGCCGCCCGTGCCGACAATGTCAAGGACATCCCCTCCGGGGTTGAGACGCACGCATTTTTCGCGCATCACAGAGGCGCAGGCTGTGATTTCGTCTATCGTTTCCCCCTTCTGCCGCATGGCCGCAAGGAAGGCGCCCATCTGAGCCGGCGTGGCTCGGCCCTCCATCATCTCGATCATTACGCCGCGGGCTTCGCCGAGACTCAGACCCCTGCCGGACAATATTGCGTTTATTGCTTCTTTTATCATATCAAACCTCCATAAGGCACTGTGATAAAAAGTTTTCGATGATTGTCGCGCCCTGCGGCGTAAGAATCGATTCCGGATGAAATTGCAGCCCGTATATTTCATAATCCCGATGTTTGACGCCCATAACCTCTCCCTCGCAGTCCTCGGCTATAACGAGCAGTTCGTCGGGCAGACCGTCGCGCCGAACCGCAAGCGAATGATAGCGCCCCGCTTCTATGATCGGCGGGAGTCCCCTGAATACAGGACTGCCGTTCGCGATTTGAACAGAAGACCTTTTTCCGTGCATGATGCGCGAGGCGTAATCAATCACCGCGCCGAAACACTCGCATATGGCTTGATGTCCGAGACATATTCCAAGTACGGGCGTTACGCCCTTGAGCGCAAGCGTCAGTTCTTCGCAGACGCCCGCGTCGCGCGGACGTCCGGGCCCCGGAGAAAGGATGACGCGCGAGGGCGACAGCGCCACGATTTCGTTGACGCTGAGCTCATCGTTTCGGATCACCCTGATATCGGCCCCGGCCGCACCGGCTATTTGAAAGATATTGTATGTAAAACTGTCGTAATTGTCGATTATAAGATTCACAGCTCGTCCTCCTCTCCAAGCAGCGCCTCTATCACGGCGCCCGCTTTGCGCAGGCATTCTTCGTACTCCTTTTCGGGAACGCTATCATCCACTATGCCGGCGCCGGCCTGAGCATAGACAAAACCGTCCTTCAAAACGGCCATGCGTATGCCTATGCACATGTCCATATTACCCGTAAAATCTATATACCCCACGGCGCCGCCGTACACGCCTCTCTTCACGCCCTCGATATCGTCAATAATTTCACAGGCGCGTTTCTTCGGAGCGCCGGACAGCGTTCCCGCCGGAAGCACCGCAGCCAAGACGTCTAAGGCGTCGTGATCGTCCGTTATTTTCCCGCTGACTTTGGACGCTATGTGACAGACGTGCGAAAGCTTCTTCACACTGCGGTATTCGTCGGTGCTTACACTCCCGAAACGGCAGACCTTGCCGAGATCATTACGGCTGAGATCCACGAGCATGTCGTGTTCGGCCAATTCTTTCTCATCGTTCAGCAGTTGCTCTACAAGCAGATCGTTTTGAGTCTCGTCGGGAACCCTCGGACAGGTTCCCGCGAGAGGCCGGGTGATTGCCTCGCCGTCTGACAGAGAAACCAATGTTTCGGGCGAAGCGCCCGCGATCTGCATGTCGTCAAAGCGCAGATAGAACATGTAGGGAGACGGGTTGACGGTTCGCAATTTCCTGTATGCTCCGAGCAAATCGCCTTTGTAGGCCGCCTTAAAGCGTATGGACGGTACGCATTGAAAGACGTCGCCTTCGCGTATATGCCACTTGACCTTTCGAACGGTCTCGCAGAAGGCGTCCTTTGAGAATGACGCGGAAAACTCGGAGACGATGCCGGACGGCGCGTCCTCATCCGTCTTTCCGGACAACAGCAGAGTCTCCATATCCTTTAATTGCGTGACGCCGCGTATATAGTTTCGTTCCGCATCCGCGCTCTCTATATTGACTATCAGGGATATCTTCTGGCGTAGGTTGTCAAAGGCGATCACCTTGTCAAAGCATAGCAGACGAAAATCGTCGAAACCCACGTCGTCTTTTTCGGACGCCTTTGGAGCGCCCTCGGAAAGTCCGAAATACTCGTAGGCGAAGTAGCCCGCGAAGCCGCCCGTGAACGGGGGCATAAAATCAAGGCGCGGACTCCTGCGCGACGTAAGTATTTCTTTGAGTATCCGTCCGGCGTCGCCCTCGCGAACGGTTTCGCCTTCGCGTCGCTTGACGCGGACGCGCCCACATCCGCCGGACAGCTCCATAACAGGGTCATAGCCGAGGAATGTGTAGCGGCCCCAGTTCTCGCCGCCGGGCGCGCTTTCGAGCAGGAACGCCTCGCCGCCTCCGGCCTGAATTATTTTCAGCGCCGTTACAGGGGTCATAATGTCGGCGTAGAGTTCCATGGCGATAGGTATGAGGTCGCCGCTTCCGGAAAGCCGCCGAACTTCTTCCAAAGTCGGTCTGATCATATTTGCCTCCTTGCGATGGATAGTCGCTGTGATTTACCTTTGACCCATAAGGTCAAAATTCGAAACGGGAACAACGACAAAAAAACCCGTCCATGACAATGCTGTCAAGGACGGGCATAAATACATACCCGCGGTGCCACCTCGCTTCACGGGAAAACCCGCGCTCTCTGCGGAATACTGACATATTCCTCGCAACTGACGTATGCGTTACGTCGCAGAATACTCGAAAGCATGTGCTCTCTTTGACTGCGCCCTCAGCGGCCCATTTAACGCGCTGCTTTGTACCGGATTCTCATCATCGCCGGCTCTCTGTAACTGCATCTCGCGCCTTTATCTCCGCGTCAACGGTTTGTTGGCTATTGAATTTATCATATTTTAAACCCTGCCGACGGACTTGTCAAGATTTTTTTTTGCTAACTTTAAGCTTAAAAAAGGCCTTCTTGCAAAAGGAGCATCCCTTCGGGCTGCTCCTTTTGAGAAGCGCCATTTACGGTCAGGCGCCACGCGCTGAAGCGCTGTGCCTGTCGAGAAAGGCCTTCTTGCAAAAGAAGCATCCCTTCGGGCTGCTCCTTTTGAGAAGCGCCATTTTGGCGCACCCGAGACGACTCGAACGTCCAACCTGCTGATTCGTAGTCAGTTACTCTATCCATTGAGCTACGGGTGCACTGAGCCCGGCGCAAGTTTGACCGAGCAATATCTATTATAATCCAACGGTCTTGTCCTTGTCAATTAAAAAATCTGCGTCTCCTGCCTGATGCCGGCTGACGGTCTGACCTTTACCTTACGGTTGCCGCCGCGTCGGTCGCTGTGTCCGAAACGGACGGACGATTCGGCCACAGCAGACCGATTACATCGCTGACTATCGCGGGAATCCCTTCGGCGCCGGGCTTGTTCGGCATGAATCCTTCCAATATAGGCAGGAAGTTGGCCATATCGGTTCGCGTAATATTGTGCCATACCGGGTAGACGTCCTTATATTCGGAAGACAGTTCATCATAAAGGCAGCGTATGCCGGATGCTTGCCAACCGATTCGCACAAAGGCGCGGGAGATTATAACGATGCCGAATTTGTATTTGGCTATGCCGTTTCGTATCCTGTCTCCGAGATCGTCTCCGGGCTCGAGCATAAAATCGTCATAGAACACCGGTAAGCCTTCGGCTTCGAGCGCCTCCGCGAGCGGTAAGGCCATATTGTCGCGATCCTTGTAGTAATGCAGGAGAAAGGCGCGCAGTTTGTACCGTTTTACCGCTTCGGCAAAGTTCTCCGGAACGACGTTTCCGGAAGACGCGCGTCCGCATATTTCCGGCTCGACGCTCTTCGTCTCGCCGCCGTTTGCGGGAATAAAGCGTACGAGCGCGCGAATTTTGGAGAAAAGACTGCCGGAATCAATGATAACAAACCAATGCCCCGTATCAGGCAAAGCAACCTTATACGGGGAACGCTCAATATAACCCCCGGTAAAGCGCCGAGGCTTATGTTCTTTGTATAACGCGTAATTTTCTTCATTCAGGATCAGCACATTTGCCGCGTAGCCGAGCGTGACTTCCACATTGTCGCCGGTGTTACAGGTTCCTAAGTCATATAACAGATACTGCATTGCCTTTTCTCCTCATAACTGCCGCGCGGACGGCCCCAATTTGTCCGGACGGCATTTGCCGGATCGAATCAACCCTCTTTTTAATTACTATACGTCCCTGAGCAAACGGCGCCCCGACAGATATTCGGAGCGCGCCGTTTCAAAAGCCGGCGCGTAAACGCCCATAAAATTTTCCACGAGACGCGCTTCGGCGTCTGTAAGGTCATACTCCCACATGCCGTTCACATTGCGCATATTGCTGCCGTCGCCGGCGTTATATGCCTCAAGCTTGTCGCCGTAACGGTTGAACAGTATTTCGTACATGCGTCTGCGGTCAGGCGAGCGCTGCGAAATATAGTCTACGAGCAAAGTTTCCGACTGCGCGGATATGGCTCTGCCGTGAACAGCGTCTTTGACGGCGTATTCTTCTATGAGTTTGGCCCATTCGTCTTCACGCAAGGGAAGGGCCTTCTTGGTTGGAATTTTATTCCAGTCAGGCTTGCCCGGCGGTTTGTCGCCCATATGTCTGCGCACGACGCGGCAGCGAATTTCGCCGCCCGCGTTCGCGCCGGACACGCCGCCGCCTCGCAGACTCGGGATCGGCGCCAACCTGTTTCTTGATGATACGCGCATCGTCAAAAAATCCTTCCCCGCCGCGTTTTGCGATTATCGGAGCAATAATTAATGAGTTCACGCATATATATTACTATTTAATCGCGCGTATTTCAATAGCAAATCTTGAAAGCGCCGTCTTGGCCGTGTTA
Source organism: Eubacteriales Family XIII. Incertae Sedis bacterium (assembly GCA_031266025.1). GTDB lineage: Bacteria > Bacillota > Clostridia > Peptostreptococcales > Anaerovoracaceae > JAITLA01. The sequence goes on along the minus strand of JAISBV010000053.1, from coordinate 5,948 downwards.
TACTGGTTACAGTTCTGTATGTTCCGGACATAAGAAATACAAAGCAAAGAAAAATTCTATGGGTCTTATGCGAAATGGATGATAAAAACAACAAAAAACATCCGCTTACGATAGGTATGCGAACGATAAAGACAGCGCTGTCGGTTTTGATTTGCATGACGGCGTATCATCTCATTGAACCGTTCGGTTATACGACAAAATTCGACGCCTTTCTCGCTTGTACGGCCGCCATAATCTGTATGCAGGACAGCATGGAGAAATCTTTCAAAAACGGCCGTAACCGTATGGCGGGAACGGGAATAGGCGCCTTGCTCGGAATGATATTCCTGTACATAGATATGTTTTTCGATATGTTTTTTGACAATGATTATCCGGTTATTACGATGATCGCGTTTGGCGTCGTCGTTTTGATCACTACGTGCAATCTGCTGCGGCTCAGCGACTCCATTGTCATAGGCTGCGTTGTTTTTTTGGTTATCGCGTTGGAACAGACCGCCAATAACCCATTCGTATCAAGCGTGCAGCGTCTGCTTGACACCGCCGTAGGCGTTGGAGTCGCCATCGCGATCAATCATTTCATAAAGAAACCTGACAAATAATACACCGGGGTGCAAATTGAACGGCGGCGTCAACCCCCGGCTCTGCAGTCGTCTCGGTCTCAGAGCAGTCTGCGTCTGAACAACGCGTACAGGGCGCACAGCGCGGCCAATATGATAATTGCGACGATGATGAATATAAACGGCGGCGAAGTATTTGCGGCGTTTGCGCCGTTCGCGCCGCTTGCTTCGCCTGTTGCGCTCGCCGCCGATCCGTCCGTCGCCGTTCCGTTCGCCGCGGTCTTTATGAGTTCAAATACGATGTCCACCGTTTCGGATTCGAAGCGCGCGCTGAGCGTGTGCAGACCGGCTTCGCAGCGTTCGAGGCGTTCGGCCGTGATCGTAAGTACGGTGCTGCCCTCGCGGACAGCGTAGTCGCCGCCGAGGGACCAAGGCGCGCCGTCGAAGTACAGATTCTCGTATTCGGGGAAGGGAATGTCGATGCGCAGCTCGAGCGGCGCGCCGCTGCCGTCGAGCGTAAAGTAGAAGCGCCCGTTTCCGTCTATGGGCAGGCCGCTGACCGCGCCCGTTCCGCCGGCTTCCTCATCGACGCCGGCCGCCGCGTCCTCGCCGTCCTGCGCGCCGGCCAAGGCTGCGGCTGTCTGCACGGCGTCTCCGGCGGCTTCCGCACCCGTGTTCGCGTCAGCCGTTCCGTCGCCGGCGTTTGTTCCGTCCGCGCCGGTTCCTCCGGTCGCGTTGCCTGCGGCGGCGTTGTTCGCGTTATCGGCGTTGTTCGCGTTATTCACGTCCGGCGTGTTTTCGTTGTTTTGATTGTCGTCGGTCGGCGGCGGATCGCTTCCGGGAGGATTGACGACCGGCGGATTGACGACCGGGCGCTCCGTAAGTTCCACGGTAAATTTCTGCGCCACGACGACCAGATTGCTTTCAAAACCCGTCTCGTTTTCAACGGCAGTGTTCCAATTGTAGTAAATGTCGTTAGGATCTCCATCGGCGCTTGCTTTGCGAAAGACCGCAGCCGCCGTGTGCTCGCCGTCGTCCAGTGATTGAATTGTCTGCGCCAGAATGACGACGCGTGTGCTGCCGTTCTCCGCTGTGTAATGTATGACAGGTATCTTTTTTATACCGTCTATCCAGAAGCTGTCGAACCGTTCAAAGTCGCCGTTTGCTATATACATAATTTGATTTCCGACCGCATCGTATCGGGCGATGATTTTGTATTCGCCGTCCTCGTAAAGCCAACCGATATGCCCGTCACCGTCGGATTCGGGATAGGGATTGGGTTGAGGTTCAGGTGTGATCGGATGTAAGTTGGCTGCGTTGGCTGTTTCCAGATCGGCGTTGCTCGGCGTGTCCGCGAGCGTGATAGTAAATGTGGCGTCAGCCTTGAAACCGTTCTCGGCGACGACGCCGTCTGCGCCGATGTTTTTGGCTGTCATTGTGAATGTCACCGGACTTTCGAAATCCTCGTAGTCCAGCGGGGAACCGTAGATCGTGCCGGGCAGTATCCCATAAGGGGCGTCTGCGGGAAGCGTTATGCCGTCGTAGAGCGTTAAGCCCTCCGGCAGCGGCCTGTCGAGATCAAAATACAGACCTTCGTTGTTCGGAACGCGCGTTTTGGCGATAAATTCATAAGGGATGTATTTGTACATCAAGCCCGGCGGGTTTGCCTTCATTTCGCCGGGACTCGGAGCGACGTAATACGAATAGCCGTTCTGCTTCGCCCACCACAGTGCGTATGAGTCGTAGAAGGCGCCTATGGTGACCGGAAGCGTAACGTGAGTTGTAAGAGTTTCGGGATCAAACCAAGGATCCATCGCAAACGCGTCGGGAGCTATTCCTATAACGCTCGGCGGCAGAAATATACTCTCAAGTTCATTGCAGTTCTTAAAGGCGTTGATATCAATTTTATGAAGGTCGGACTCTTCGGAAATACTTACTTCGGACAGATTCGAACAGTCTGCAAAGACGGAAGCGGGTATAAAGTCCACGCCGTCCGGGATATTGATTTCCGTAAGACTTGTACAGCCCTCAAAGGCGCTCACGCCTATCGCCTCGATGCGAGTGTGGTCTTCGTTTTCAATAGACACAATACTGTTCGGAAGGTCGATTTCCGCAAGGCTTATACAGCCCTTGAACGCGCCTTCTCCGATAGTGGTAAGCGTCGAGCCGGGTTCAAATATGACCCTTTCGAGGCTCGTACAGCCGGTAAACGCGTAATCTTCTATAGCGGTTACGGTATTTGGAATGAAGATTTCGGTAAGTTTATCACAGTTTTCGAAAGCGTATTTCCCAATGCCTTTTAACTCGGAATCGGCTTCAAGTATGACCCTTTCGAGGTTCGTACAGCCGGAAAACGCAGAGCTTGTTGTTACCCCGGTACTGTTCAGCGCGGTTACGGCGTTGGGAATTTTAATTTCGTTAAGCGACATACAGTTTTGGAAAGCGTAAGACCCAATAACGCTTACGGTCTCAGGAATCTCAATTCCATCAAGCAATACACAGCCTTCGAATGCGTAGCCGCCGATTTCGGGCAACTCGGAACCTTCTTCAAATATGACGCTTGAAAGACTCGTACAGCCTCTGAACGCGTAGCTGCTCAGTCTTTTTACGGTGTTGGGGATTGTAATTTCGGTGAGCGCCGTACAGCCCGCAAACGCGCCGGAATAGATATCACTTACAGCAGTACCACCCGCAAACTCGACGTGTTCGAGCGCCGCACAATTCTCAAAAACGTAGGCGTCCAGCGCGGTTACGGACGCGGGGATCGTAACGCTTGTCAGGCCGGTGTTCGCGAAAGCGTCGCGCGAGATCAAGTTCACAGTATCCGGGATGGAAATGCTTGTAATATTCTTACAACCGGCCAGCATGCCTCTTGGTATGGTCGTCCAAGATGCCGGTATACTGATGGATGAAAGACTCTCGCAATCACTGAAAGCGAAGTTTCCCAAAGGCTCTAACATTGCCGGCAGCGTGATGTCATTCAGGCTTGAACAACCGTCAAACGCAAATCCTTTAACAGTCGTCAGGCCGGGCGGAAGCTTGATCGTCTCAAGCGCGGAGCATTCATTAAAAGCGCCTATTCCTATGGTATTGAGGGCGGAAATGGCCGAGCCCGAAATGTTGCAGGTTGTGAGTCCTTGACAATATCCAAAGGCAAATCCTCCGATTTCAGTTAAGCCTTGGGGAAGGGTAATGCTTTCCAACTGCGAATAGCTGAAAGCGCCGTCGCTTGGTATACTGATCGCGCTTGCGCCTGCCGAGACACTGCCGTTTTCAATGACGGTTACGGTATCGGGTAGGACGATGTTTTTCAAATTGCGGCGATTTTTAGTGGGATCAATTTTCTCGGGATCGGTAGGATACGGGTCAAAGAACGTGATGTAAGAAGTGTACGGAACTCCCGTAAACGCGTCTTTCCCGATGCGCGTGACGGTTAATCCTAAACCTTCATCAATAGCCAAGGCCGATATGCTTGTAAAGGCGGCGGCGACAGCATCGTCGGTTACATCGTCGCCGGTTGCGCAGCGGGTGATGGTAATGGTGTCGGTTCTGCCTCCATCTCCGTTAAATTCATATGTCAAAAAGCCTACAGCGTTTCCGTCCGCCCGCGCCGTTTGGCTCTGCGGCGGCAGCAGGGCGAACAGCAGCCCCAAGGCGACCGCGATGCCGGGCGCGACGACGAACGATAAAATCTTTCTATTCACAGCGATCCACCTCCTATGCGTCAACATATATGATATACTCCGAACGATTTATTTTATCACGCCGTTCTTTTCCTGTGGGTACAGTCTTTGGCACAGAAGGTACAGTCTTTGGTTACAGTTTCTAAGTAAGTAACGGCGGAAGGGCATGGATTCCGGGACAGTGCTTCCCGGAATGACGTAGAAGATGAACCGGCCTTGTGTAAATATACCACTGGGCAGCAAGCTCATTTGTCTGAAATAAGAGTCTTTTTATGCAAATTATTGACGTTGCGCGTAAAATGACTTATAATTATCGTATTATCAGCAGGGAGGTGAAATTCAATGGCTGAAACAACAAATTTAAATATCCGCATCGACAAGAACCTGAAAGAACACGCCGAAGCCGTTTTCGGCGAAATGGGAATGAATATGACGACAGCCTTTAATATCTTTGTGCGTCAAACTTTAAGGCAAGGCAAAATCCCTTTTGAAATCTATACTGATCCGTTTTACAGCGAAAACAATATGAAAGTTCTTCGCCAATCCATCAAAGAGGCGGACGATGGTAAACTGACAGAACACGAATTGATAGAGGACTGAGTCCATGAGAAAACTGTGGACGGACAAAGCATGGGAAAATTACTTATATTGGCAGACACAAGACAAGAAAACATTAAAAAAGGTAAATGAATTAATAAAAGACATAGAACGCAACGGTTATAAGGGTATAGGAAAGCCTGAAGCATTGAAAGGCAGTTTGTCGGGGTGGTGGTCAAGGCATGTTGATGACACTAACCGTTTAGTGTATCGCTTGAAAGACGGTGATATATTGGAAATATCACAATGTAAAGGACACTATAACGAGGCTTAATATGTTCCTCGCATATATAGGCGACTGGTACAATTTCACCAACAGGCGGTGGGAATATCCACTGCCTCGTTGAAACGCGCAGATGTAAGAAAAATTTCTACATTCGAAATTTTTCTACTGATGCATTATAACGAGGCTTAATATGTCTGATTATCGAAGCATTGATCATCGGCGCGCCGGTTCGGCTTTGCGCCTTGAATGGCTCGGTCTCTTTACGCTGACCGCGTGGTATTTCTCCGTATACCAGAACTACGATCCGACGCTTTATGCTCGGAGCATGAACATGTTTTGGTTCTCGGTCGCGCTCGCCGTTCCGATGATCGTCCAGTGCTTCGTCTTCAGCGACAACATCGCGGCCGTTTCGCGGATCGCGCGCTGCAGCGCTCCGATCGGGCTCGTCTGCACCGCCCTTATGCCGCTTCTGCCCGCGCCGGTCTTTGCCGCGCTGTTCATCATATCGCCGATATTCATATCCCCGCTCATCCTGCGCTGCTGTTACGGGGTGGTGCAGGCGGCGAGAGAGACCTTTAGGCTTACAGCCTTTATGTCCGCGATCACCGCAGCCATATTCGCGCATACGCTGTGGCTGCTTTCCGTGCAGACATTCGGTTTTCCGCCGGTTGTGCAGTTCCTGTTTCCTGCGGCTGCGGGCTTCGTTTCCTATTGTATCGTCATCCCGCGTACGCCGCCGGCTTGCGAACCGCCCGCGCGCGAAGGTTCGTCGCTGTTCTTGCAGCCGAGGTATCTCTTTTTCGCGGCGACGGTGTTCCTGCTCATATTCGCGTTCGACCTCACATCCGATCTGTTCCACTACTATTTCCTCGCGGAGGGCCTGCG
>JAISBV010000040.1 GCA_031266025.1 Eubacteriales Family XIII. Incertae Sedis bacterium | reverse complement strand
TCGTCGCTGTTCTTGCAGCCGAGGTATCTCTTTTTCGCGGCGACGGTGTTCCTGCTCATATTCGCGTTCGACCTCACATCCGATCTGTTCCACTACTATTTCCTCGCGGAGGGCCTGCGGAACAATATTCTGCTCTTTGTCGGCGGCATGTTTCTGCCGGCCGTGAGCCTGACCGTCTACGCCGCGCTCACCGACAGGCGCTTTGAAAAGAGGACGATGATCATCGGATTTTCTCTGTATCTGCTCGGCCTGATACTCGCGCTGCTGAGGCAGGGGGAGCCGGGCCTCGTATGGCCGCTCGTAATCGCGGACGGCATCGGCGGCGCGTACGCGGACTTCTTCGTCGTCGGATTTTCGATTATATTCTTCGCGCAGAGCGGCAAACCGGTGCTCATGTCGTCTCTGGGGCTCGCGATGGACATACTCACGGCCTCGTTTCTTTGGCTTGCCGAGGGACATATGCCGGCCTCGTTTACGGACGGCGCGCTTTCGGCCGGCCACATATCGTTTATGGCGGCGCTCGTCATACTGCTGCTCGCGACGGCGCTGTTCACATTCGACAGGCGCAATGAAAGGACATTTGTGGCATCATTGCTCGGGCTTCTTAAAGGGGCCGGCGAAGCGCCGCCGCCGGGCGATTCTTCCGCCCTTTCCGAGGCGGCGATGAAGTCGCCCGAAATGACGAGTGCGGGCCTATCCGGCGTCGAGCAGACGATCGCCGCCCTGTTTATCGACGGCTTGACCGGGCACGATATCGCCCGCAAGCTGCATATATCCTCGGGCGAGGTGGAGGCTCACCGGAAAGTCATCTTGAGCAAGATCAGAAGCGTCGCCGAAACCGCGGATGAGACGGACGCCCTTGTGGAAAAGGCCGTTCGCGTCTACGGCGTTCGCAGACGGCAGGCGCAGATACTTAACGGCGTTTTGCGGAATATGACGAACGCCGAGATCGCGGAAACATACATGATCACAGAGCGAACAGTGAAGTATCATATGGCGGAGCTGTTCGTCAAGACGGGAACCGGGAATCGCCGGGAACTTGCGGCGCGTTTGCGCGAGGACGTGCAATAATATTATAAATGACTTTGCTTTCGCTCCGCATTTATGATAAACTAACCGCAAAAGACATTTTAATGAAGGGAGATAATGTTATGCTTAATTTTCGTTCCGCAAGCGTGAGAATCGCGGACAGCGTCCGCGCCGTTGACGAATGTATAGAGATCATGTACGAAGGGAGCTCGCCGCAGGAAAACAGTCTGTGGATAGTAAACGCGGTAGTAGGACACAAGTTGGATAAAGTCGCCTCCGCGATCCGCGCCCGCGTTCGCGGCGCGTACGTGCTCGGCAGTTCCTGCGGCGGCATTGTGGGACGCGAGGGCGCGGGCGAATCCATGACGCATATAGCGGTCATGGCTATAGACGGGCCGCAAGACGAAATCTCGTGGTTCTCCGAGGACGGCTTTCATGCGGGTAATGCGTATCAAAAAGGTTTAGAACTTGCGAAAGGTTTGCGCGGCAAGCTGCCCGGTACGCGAATCATATACCTGCTCAGCCCGGGACTTGATTCCTGCAACGACGATCTTTTGAAGGCGATGCATGAGGTATTCGGCAAGGACGTCGTCATATTTGGCGGCGCGTCGTCCGACAATTACAAAGGTGTTGTCACATCACAGTATATCGGCGACAAGGCTTGCGCCGACGGTGTGTGGGCCGTGGGCTTCGCGGACGCCGATTTGAAGGCGGCGGCGCGGGCGACGCACGGTTTCAACGCGTACGGCGATCCTATGACGGTAACAAAAGCGGATCACAATATAATATTGGAGTTCGACGGACAGCCCGCGTGGCTTACGTACAGCAGGCGTCTTGGAGAGATATCGGAAGGCGAGGTGACGACGGCGCTCGTGTCGGGCGGACTTGCCATAGCGCTCGAACCCGCGCTTGCGGACGAGTACGGAAACAAGCATATCCTTCGCATGGGTTTGCCGCAGGGCGATACGGGCGCCATTCGACTTTCGGTTTCCGTCCGTGAAGGGGATAAGTTCTATTTTTCGACGAGAGATGAGGATTTGATATTCTCGGAGCAGAAAAAAACGCTCGAAGCGCTCAAAAACGATATCGCCGCGAATTCTAAGGACGGCGCCGCGCGCCCGGCGGCGGTTTTTCAGACGGACTGCCTGTTGCGCGGACGCACGCTGTTCGACAAGGTCATGAAGGACGAGATCACAGCCATGATGCAGAACGCGTTTTTGAACGGCGGGGAAACGCCGCCGTGGCTCGGCATGTACGGTTTCGGAGAATTTTGTCCGCTCGGCGGCGTCAATTTATTTCATACCTATACTACGTCTTTGCTCGTGCTCTACAGATAACAACGGTTTTGAACAATGTCTGAATATCAAGAATATGATTTGGCGGGGCTGCGGAAGCTTGTAGACGAATTGCAGCGCCGAACCGCGCGCAACGAATTGGAAAAAGAAAATATGCGCATTATGCGCACAAAGCTTGACGCGCAATTGGAATTTTTTAAGCAAATTCATAGATTTTCCCAACGGGCGTTCTCCGTATCCGCGCGTTCGGATTTCGCCGATCTGCTTTCCGAAGGGGTCGTGGATATATTTCAACTTGAAACGGGCGCCGTGTTTCTGCTTGATGTGGCGGGAGACAGGCTGATCACCGCCGGCGCCTGCAACTTTGACGCGGACGTCAAATCGCTTCCCGTTACAAAAGAATGGTTAGCGAGACCGGAGCTTTTGGATTTCAAACTGCAGAACGCAGTTGTGGAGTCGCCTTCCGGCACGGATTCGCCGTTTGCCGGTCTGAATCTCGCCCACGCCGTCTATATGCCCATGTTCGACAACACGCGCAGACTTGAAGGCATTATTTTGGGAGGAATTACGGAAGACGGCAGTATAATATACGATTTTCTGCCGGATGCGATTAGATTGTCATTCGTCGTCTATTGCAGGAATATGAACGGGATATACAACAATCTGATCGCCCTCGACCGCGCCAACGCCGCAGTCGAGGCGAAAACCCGTTTCCTGTCCAACCTCAGCCACGAGATACGCACGCCGATGAACGCTATCATAGGCATGACGCAAATAGCCGAACGCAACGGAGATCCCGACGAGACGGCGAAGTGCATAACGCAAATCGGTATATCGTCTCACCATCTGCTCGGTCTTGTGAACGACGTACTTGATATGTCCAAGATAGATGAGGGGAAATTGACGCTCGAGAACGTGCCGTTCGCGCCGGAAGCGATTTTGGACAACATTATCAGCAGTTTGCACGGGGGAGCGGAGAGCAAAGGACTCTCCCTTATATTGGACACGCGCGGCATACGCGGATTGCGACTTTGCGGCGACGCCATGCGTCTGTCGCAGATTCTCATCAATTTTATATCCAACGCGATAAAATTCACGGACGCCGGCGGCGCCGTGACGCTTCGCGCGGAGCTGCTTTCACGGGATTCCGAAAAAGCCCTCCTGATGTTTGCGGTTGAGGACAACGGCATAGGCATGTCCGAAGAGGTCATATCGCGCATATTCAATCCCTTTGAGCAAGCGGACAGCAGCACATCGAGGAAGTACGGCGGAACCGGGCTCGGTCTTTCCATCAGCCGAAATATAGCGGAGCTTATGGGCAGCGTCATCCATGTTGAAAGCAAGGAGGGCGAGGGTTCCAAATTCTTCTTTCAGGCTTGGTTTGACGTCGGAGACGACGTGAATATCGGCGCGCCGGCCGCAGAGAACGCCGCAGGCGACGCGGCGAAAGATTTCTCGGCTTACACCATACTCATTGTGGACGATGTGGATATCAACCGCGAGATCATCTCGGCTCTGCTTGAAGACACGGGCGTGTCGTGCTGTTACGCTTCAAACGGGCAGGAAGCTCTGAACATATTTTCCGATTCGCCCGAAGGCCGCTTCGATTTGATTCTTATGGACGTGCAGATGCCTGTTATGGACGGCTGCGAGGCGACGCGCCGCATACGCGCGCTGCCGAGATCCGATGCGGCAAGCATTCAAATCCTCGCGATGACGGCCAATGTATTCAAAGAGGATATGCAGATGGTTGCGGAAGCGGGCATGAACGGGCACATCGCCAAGCCTGTCGAATACGATGCGGCGATAAACGTCATAGAACAGGCGTTCATGCGCGCCAAGGGCGGCTGTTGCTCATAAAATGATCAAAGAACATAAAAAACATCCTCAAAACAGAAAAAATACAAGTGCGGAAAGATATTCAAATATGCTATAATTAAATACGGGCATAAAGCGCCCGACTGCAAAAAGTATCGCACGCGGAACGGGAGGTATCGCCATTTTCAAAAACACGAACGAGTTCATTCGCGAATACCGCGCGGAATTTGTGGATCGTCTGAGCAAGACCTTCGAAGACAGCAACGGCATAGAACAGTACGTCATGCTCGTGCGGCTGATTCGCAGACATGTAGGCAGGCAATGGGTTTATACGAACGCGCGTTACGGCGAAACAGACGGCGATAAACAGATATACTATTTCTCTATGGAGTTCCTTATCGGGAAGCTGCTCGACAATTATCTGACGAGTCTCGGCATAAGGGATATAGTTCGTGAGGGCTTGGCGCAGTTAAAAGTAGATCTGGACGATATACTCAATGTGGAGGTTGACGCCGGTCTCGGCAACGGCGGTCTCGGGCGTCTCGCGGCCTGCTTCCTTGATTCGATGGCCTTCCTCGGCATACCGGGTCACGGCAACGGCATACGTTATCGCTTCGGCCTGTTTCGCCAGAAGATCGTCGACGGCCAACAGGTCGAGTTACCGGACAACTGGCTCCAACACGGCTACCCGTGGGAGGTGCGCAAGCCTGAAAAGTCTGTGGTTGTGCGTTTCAACGGTTCAATAAAGTGGAACACGGACGGCCCTCGTCTCACGTTTGAGCATGTCAATTACGACGCAGTTCTGGCCGTGCCTTATGACGTGCCGATAGTGGGATACGGGCGCGACGACAGAATCAATACGCTTCGTCTTTGGAGCGCGGAGCCTGTGGGGGACGAGTTCGATTTCGCCTCGTTCAACCGCGGCGATTACGCCAAGGCGGTTCATTCCCGTTCGGAAACGGAGGCCATATCTTATGTACTCTACCCGAATGACGACAACCGGTCCGGGCAGGAGTTGCGCCTGAAGCAGGAGTACTTCTTGGTGGCGGCCGGCGTCGGCGCCATAGTCGCGCGTTACAAAAAAAAACGCGGCGGTCTTTGGGATATGAACGAGGGCGTAGCGATCCATATCAATGACACGCATCCCGCGCTCTGCGCGGCGGAGCTGATGCGTATATTGGTTGACGAGGAAGGCGTCGGTTGGGATCGGGCTTGGACTGTTACCGTCAATACGATTTCGTTTACGAATCACACGGTAATGCCGGAAGCTCTTGAGTGTTGGCCGGAGGATATGTTCAAGCATCTGCTGCCGCGTATTCATATGATCATCGCGGAGATCGACAGACGTCACAGGATGCAGCTTGAAAGTCTGTCAGCGACGGAGCGGCAGATCGAAGATACGGTTATCATCAAGGATGGTCTGCTTCGCATGGTCAACCTTGCCGTAATCGGCAGTCATACGGTCAACGGCGTGGCTTTTCTGCACAGCGAGCTTTTGAAGAAGGATCTGTTGCGCGGTTTTTACGCCAACTTTCCGTACAAGTTCAAGAATGTAACGAACGGCGTTTCCCACAGACGCTTTCTGCTGTGCGCGAACCGCGGGCTTTCGGGTCTTATCAGCGAGGCCCTCGGCGACGGTTGGATCGCAAATCCAAGCGAGCTTGAAGGTCTTGAACGATTCGAAGGCGATTCCGCCTTCCTTGCGCGTCTCGGTGAAGTCAAGCGTGAGAATAAACGGCGTCTCGCGAAATACATAAGCGATATGAATTGTATCTCGGTCAGTCCCGATGCGGTGTTCGACGTGCACGTCAAGCGCATTCACGGCTATAAGAGACAGCTTTTGAATGTTTTCAAGATCATGGAGCTCTACAACATCGTCAGGGAAGGCCCAAACGCTGACATTCCGCCGAGCGTGTTCGTATTCGCGGGCAAAGCGGCGCCGGGCTATCACTTCGCCAAGCTGATCATAAGGCTGATCTTGGCCGTGGCCGAAAGAGTCAACGCCGATCCTCTTGCGCGCGATGTGCTGAGCGTCGTATTTCTTGAGAATTTCAACGTGAGCATAGGTGAGATGATATATCCGGCGACGGATATAAGCGAACAGATATCCATAGCGGGTAAGGAAGCTTCCGGTACGGGTAATATGAAACAGATGATGAACGGCGCCATCACACTCGGCACTCTCGACGGCGCCAATCTGGAAATACGCGATGCGGTCGGAGAAGATAATATGGCGCTTTTCGGGCTTAAGATAGAGCAGGTCATGAGTTTCTATCATAAGGGAGGTTACTCGGCGTGGGACGAATACCACGGCGATTATCGCGTCAAACGTCTCACGGATCAGATGATTGACGGCTTTTTCAAGGATGCGGGCAGAGATTTCAGGGACATATACGACAGTCTGCTGCGCGATAACGACGAATACTTCGTCCTGAAAGATTTTTCGTCATATATGGACGCTTTTGGCAAATTGCAGGAGCTTTACGGTAACCGGGATGAGTGGCTGCGCATGTCACTGCGCAACATCAAGCGCTCGTGGGCTTTTTCGAGCGATGAAACCATAAAGAAGTACGACGCCGAGATATGGAACAAATAACTATGTCAGACGACAAGGGCAAGGATTCCACCGGCCCAAGGCAGCCGGTACAAGCGGAACAATTCCGCAGTAATAAGGAGAGCTGATGTGAGCAAGAAGAAGTGCGTTGCTATGCTGCTTGCCGGCGGACAGGGCAGCAGACTCGGCGCCCTGACCCATTCGGTCGCAAAGCCGGCAGTTTCCTTCGGAGGCAAATACAGGATCATTGATTTCAGCTTGAACAACTGCGTCAGCTCCGGCATAGACACTGTGGGAGTGTTGACGCAATATCGCCCGTTGGTGCTGAACGCCTATATAGGTACCGGCGCGGCTTGGGATTTAAACGAGGCGGGCGGAGGAGTTCATATATTGCCGCCTTATCAGAGAAGAGACGGCGGCGGTTGGTACATAGGCACCGCCAACGCAATTTTTCAAAATTTGGACTTCATTCTCAGCTATGATCCGGACTACGTACTGATTCTGTCCGGTGATCATATCTATACGATGCAATACAACAAGATGCTTGATTTTCACATTGAAAACAAGGCGGACGTGACCATTTCCGCTATGGAAGTTCCTTGGGAAGAGGCGCATCGCTTCGGTATAATTACGGCTGCCGAGGACGGACGCATCACAAAATTCTCGGAAAAACCGCAAGACCCCGACAGCAATTTAGCGTCCATGGGCGTTTACATCTTCAATACAAAGCTGCTGCTCGACGCGCTGACCGAGGACGATAACGATCCGGACTCCTCAAAGGATTTTGGCGGCGACGTGCTGCCTCGGCTGCTTGCGCAGGGAAAACCCCTGTACGCGTACAGATTCAGCGGCTATTGGAAAGACGTCGGAACGATAGAAAGCTATTATGAAGCCAATATGGAGCTTCTGAAGGAGGAACCGTCGTTCAACATATTTGATTGGAAGATGCGTATCCTGTCCGACAGCAATATATTCCCGCCGCACTACATCTGGCCCGAGGCTAAAGTAGAAAACAGCTTGGTTTGCAACGGATGCAGCGTGAGAGGCTCCGTTGCGGACTCTATCATATGCCCGGACGTCAGAATAGAGGAGGATTGCTCCGTCGTCGAGTCCATCATATTGCCGGGGGCGCGGATTGGGCGTAACTGCACGCTGAGAAAAGCAATAGTGGGGGAGAATACGAGCATTGGCAGGGACAGCTTGATAGGCGCCGAGACGACCGGCGTCGCCCCTATGCAGCAGGGAATCACGGTCGTAGCCGGCGACATGTGCATAGCGGAGGGTACGCGCATCATGGAAGGCGAAAACGTGAACTACGAGTAAATTCGGACGGAGCCAAATTTGAATCTCCAAATCGGAGAAAAGTCATTTTCATGCGATTTTTGCGGCGGTCTTGCGACTGCGACGGAGACGAATATGAACGAAGTAATGGGCCTCATCTGCGCGAATTACAATACAGACAATCTTGGCATTCTGACAGCGGACAGACCGCCGGCCTCGCTCCCCTTCGGAGGCCGCTACAGGTTAATAGATTTCGTATTGTCCAATATGGTCAACGCGGGCATACGGACGGTGGGCATTATCACGCCTTATATGTACCGTTCTATGTTAGACCATCTTGGCGCGGGCAAGGAATGGTTCCTTGACCGCAAACGCGGCGGCTTGTTTGTGCTGCCCGGCTCGATTTACGGTTTTAAAAACATGAGTACGCAGTTTTTAGTAAAGGATATGATACGCAACTTGGATTATCTGACGCGCGATTACAAAGAATATGTGATTGTAACTTCGGCAAATCAGGTATACAATATGGACTACAGGGCTCTTATCGAAGAACACGCGAAAAACGGCGCCGACGTTACGCTTGCGTATCGCGGTGAAAATCCGGCGCATTGGAGCAAGGGGCTTTTTCTCGATTTGAATTTTGAGAAACGCATCACTAAGATGGTTCGTGTACGACCCGAATACGCGCCTGACGAGACGCCGCCGCCGGCGTTGTTCATAGATTGTATGATATTCAACCGACAGGTGCTCATTGATCTGATCGGTTGGTACGAGGCCGTGGATCATATGGAGCTTACGGACGTACTGTTGGAGAATATAGGGAATATTCGTATGCTCGGTTACGAATTCACGGGCTATCTCGGAAGGATAGATTCCGTGCATTCCTACCTCAAATGCAGCAGGAACACGCTGCTGCCCGAGATCCACGAAGAGCTGTTTTTCGGCAAGAGAACAGTTTACACGAAGACGCGCGACGGCGCTCCGACACGCTATTACAGCGGTTCAGATACGACAAATTCGCTGATTCCGAACGAATGTATGATAAGAGGACGTGTGGAAAGCAGCGTTCTTTTTCCGGGCGTGACTGTTGAAAAAGGCGCGATCATAAGGAACAGCGTCGTCATGCAGCGCAGCGTGATCGGCCGTGACGCTCTCGTCGAGAATACCATAGCTGACAAGTATGTAACTATAGGAGACGGGGCGATCATCAGAGGAAGCGATGAGCACCCATTGGTTCTGCGAAAGAAAAGTACGATGTAACGAAGGAAATATTGAAATGAAAATATTGTATGCGATTTTTGAAGCCGCGCCTTTTGCGAAGAGCGGCGGTCTCGGCGACGTCGGCGGCGCGCTGCCCGTGTTTCTGAAGGAGAACGGGCACGACGTGCGCGTCATAATGCCCAAGCATGACGCGATACCAAGCAGATTCAAGAGTGAAATGAAACTGCTGTTCAGCTTTTATGTGCAGCTTGGTTGGCGAATGCAGTACTGCGGTGTTGAAATGCTCAAATACCGCGGTGTGACATACTATTTTATAGATAATGAACAATATTTTAAACGTGATTCCCTGTACGGTTACGGAGACGACGAGGAACGTGTCGCGTTTTTTTGCAAGGCGGCGCTGCTGTGCCTGACGCATCTTGAACGCTTCAAGCCGCAGATCATTCATTGCAACGACTGGCACACTTCGCTAATTCCGCTCATGCTGAAGGAGTATTTCGGAAGTCATCCGTATTATTACGATATCAAAAGTGTTATCAGCATTCACAATCTGAAGTATCAGGGAATCACGGGATACGATTTTCTCGGCAATGTCCTCGATATGGCGGATCATGTTGCGGCGCGCGAGTATTTGGCTTGGGGCGGCGCCGTCAATTTTCTCAAGGGCGCGCTGCACTACGCGGACGCTATCACGACGGTCAGTCCGAGCTACGCGCGCGAGATAATGACGCCGTATTTCGGCGAGGGACTGGACGGCGTACTGCGTTGGCGTGAAGAGCGCCTGAGCGGCATACTGAACGGCATAGATTACAGTGAGTATGACCCGGCCATAGATAAGCGTATATTCAGGACGTACAAAGGATGCGACTGTGAAGGCAAGGCTTTCAACAAAAAGGCGCTGCAAGAGGAACTTGCGCTTCCGACGGAGGCCGATACGCCGCTCTTCGTTATAATAAGCAGACTCACCGAGCAGAAGGGGCTCGATTTGGTCGCGCATATCATGGAAGAACTGCTGTACGCGGGCGACGTGCAGGTTGCTGTTCTCGGAACGGGCGATTGGCGTTACGAAGAGATGTTCTATTACTTTGCGAACCGCTATCCGGGAAGGATAGCCGTACGCGTCACATTTGACGAAACGTTGGCTCATAAGATGTACGCGGGCGGCGACGCCTTGCTGATGCCGTCGAAGTTCGAACCGTGCGGTATCACGCAGCTGATAGCGATGAAATACGGAACACTGCCGATAGTCCGCGAAACCGGAGGGCTGCGGGATACGGTTATTCCGTACAATAAATTCACGGGCGAGGGTACGGGTTTCAGCTTCGCCAATTACAACGCGCACGAGTTGCTTTTCACTGTTCGGGAGGCCGCGAAGCTGTATCGCGACGATCGCGTCGCGTGGCGCGCGATCTGCAAAAACGCCTGTTCCGCCGACTTCGGCTGGCAGGTCTCGGCCGACAAATACACGGCGCTTTATGACAGCATATGTAAGAAGCAGGGGCATTCGAGGAAAGTATGAGTATGAACAGGATAAAATTATACCACAACTCGCATCTTGCCAGATACCGTTTTCCGTTCGGCGCCGCTCCCTGCGGCACGACGGTCGCGTTCTCTTTGGATGTCACGGGGCTGCCGCCCGATTGCGTATGCAATCTGCGCATATGGTTTCAGGACGCCGGCGAAACGCTTGTGCCCATGTCTGTGATAGGAGAGGCTTCGTCCGCAGAATCGGTGGAAGGCGCCGTTTGCCGCAAATACGCCTGCACGTACACGACGCCCGGTTCGCCGGGCAACGTTTGGTACTATTTCATAGTGACGGGCAGCGGCATAACGCGCTACTATGGCAATAACGACCAAAGCAGGGGAGGCGAAGGCAAAGAGACGTTTTCTCCGCCGCCGTCTTACCAACTTACGGTTTACGAGAAAAATCCCGTACCTTCATGGTGGAAGGAAGGTCTTGTATATCAGATATTCGTGGACAGATTTTATCGCGGCGCCGATTGGAAGGAGCGTTTTTTTGACGCGCAAGGCGCGGACGACAGGAAGGGGCCGACCCGCGTTCTGCAGAGCGACTGGAGGGACAGTCCGTTTCTGTACAAAGATGATCGCGGTTGGGTTATGCGTTGGCCGTTCTTCGGCGGAACGCTTGAGGGCGTTCGCGAGAAACTTTCGTATTTGAAGAGTCTCGGCGTTACGATTATCTACTTGAATCCGATATTTGAAGCAGCAAGCAATCATAAATACGACACGGGCGACTACATGAAGATAGATCCGGGGTATGGGGATGAAGAGGTTTTCCGTCTGCTCACAAAGGAAGCGGCGGATTTTGGCGTATCTGTCATACTTGACGGCGTATTCAGCCATACGGGCGCGGACAGCATTTACTTCAATAAGTATGGCAATTATCCGTCGCTTGGCGCTTGGCAATCCAAAGATTCTCCGTATCGCTCATGGTATCGCTTCAATCATGACCCCGAGGGTTATGAATGTTGGTGGGGTGTTGCCGACCTGCCGAACGTCGAAGAGGATGATTCGGGCTACATAGACTTTATCTGCGACGACGACGACAGTGTGGTGAGACATTGGATCAAAGCCGGTGCGCGCGGTTGGCGGCTCGATGTGGCCGATGAACTGCCGGATGAGTTTATACGCCATATACGAAAGGCTATGAAGGAAACGGATTCCGACAGTGTACTGCTTGGAGAGGTATGGGAGGACGCGTCAAACAAGACGAGCTACGGCGCTATTCGTCAATACCTGCTCGGCATGGAGCTTGATTCCACGATGAACTATCCGTTCCGCGACTGGAGTTTGGACTTCCTGCTATGCCGTGTAACGCCGTCCGAAGTGCATTCACGCGTTATGAACCTGTATGAAAATTATCCGAGGGACTATTTCTTCTCCTGTTTGAATTTGATAGGCAGCCACGACAAGCCCCGCATCCTTTCGATTTTGGGAGACGCGCCTGTAAACTCGGAGCTCAGCGATTGGCAGAAGCAGTCTTGGCGGCTCAGCGACGAGCAGAGAAATTTGGCGCGGCGACGGTTGAAGCTGCTGTCCGTTTGGCAGATGACATTTCCCGGTGTTCCTTCCGTATATTACGGAGACGAGGCCGGAGCGGAAGGTTTTGACGATCCGTATAACAGAGCGCCCTTTCCTTGGGGGCGCGAGGATTCGTCGATTTTGGAGCACTATCGTCTCATCGGCAACCTGCGCGCGGAATACGAACTGTTTCGAAACGGAGAATTCGTTTCCTACGGCGGTTACAGGCATATGTACGCTTTCGTAAGACGCGGCGACCGCGAGCGCGCCGTAGTGTTTTTAAACGCATCGAGCGACGCGAGCGAAGAGGCGGTGATAACGCTTTCACGCGACGAAACGGTGTTCGTCGAACTGATTTCAAGCGAAGTACTGCTGCCCGAAATACAGGCGGCGTCCGTCGGCGAAGCGCCTGAGACGGTTCGACGCAATGAATCCGCGTTATGGGCCGGAGGTGATTTTGACTCGCCGGACGGCAGGGAAAGCTCCTTGCTTCGCGTGAGCGTAGAACCGCTTACCGCCAAGATCATATACATACGAAAGGCCGATCCCGCTACACTTGTGATGAAGTCGCTTCCGCGGGCTGCGGGTATAATTTGCCACATTACATCCCTGCCTTCCGATAACGGTTGCGGTGATTTCGGCAAGGTTGCCTACGATTTCTGCGATTATCTCGCTTCCTCAGGACAAACTCTATGGCAGACGCTCCCCATTACTGCGATCGGGGAAGGCAATTCACCGTATTCGGGCGCGTCGGCTTTCGCGGGCAATGAATTGCTTATTGATATAGGTGATTTGGTAAATGACGGTCTTTTGGATGAGAAGGATCTGCCAAAGCCGAATCTGACCGCACGGGTATTGCACAGCATTGTTATGGGCGGGATCGGCAGACGCGCGGATTTCGCGCGCGCGCGCGCCGTCAAGATGCCGCTGTTTGAGAAGGCGTTCACGGCATTCGACTCGGATGCCGGCGCATTCGTGAAGTTTTGTGAAAAGAATGAAGCGTGGCTGTCCGATTACTGCCTGTTCCGCTCTTTAAGCGACGAAATGGACGGCAAACCGTGGCAGGAATGGCCCGCAGCTCTGCGCGACCGCGATCCCAAGGAACTCACCAAGCGCCGCGCGAAGCTCTCTCGCACCGTCGATTTCCATGCTTTTTTGCAGTATATATTCGCGAAGCAATGGGACGCGCTGAAAGCCTACGCCGCAAAGAAGGGCATTTCGATACTTGGGGACATGCCTATCTACGTTTCCGCCGCCGGCTGCGATACATGGGTGAACAGGGCGCTGTTCAACATGGACAAACACGGTATTGTGCGCAAAACGGGCGGAGTTCCTCCCGACGCGTTCGCCGAAGACGGACAGAATTGGAACAACCCCGTATTTGACTGGGATGCGAACAGACGTCAGGGTTACAAATGGTGGACGGAGCGTTTTCATCGCAATCTGCAGTTGTACGATTTTCTGCGGCTCGATCATTTCCGAGGTTTTGAAGCCTGCTATGAGATACCCGTCGGTGAAGAAACGGCGCGCAGAGGGGAATGGCGCAAAGGCCCGGGTAAAGAACTTTTTGAGGCTGTCGAAAGCGCTCTCGGGCCGCTCCCCATATTGGCGGAAGACCTCGGCCTTATAACGCCCGGCGTAAGCGATTTACGAAATACATTTGCGTGGCCGGGTATGAAGGTGTATCAATTCCATGCGGACGAGATGTCGCCGAACGAAAGCTCGGAAAGACCGCCCGACGTCGCGCTTTCACAGGTTTTTTATACGGGAACGCATGACAATGATACGCTCGCAAGCTTTGTTTCCGAGAGTATGAAGGCAGTGGAGGATAACGCGGACGCCGCGCAGATATCGCCGCCCATGCCTGCGGATTCTGTGTCCGACGACGTAAAAGCGGCTTGTGCGGAGATCATAGAAAAGCTGTACGCCGCGTCTGCCGTTTGGGTCATACTGCCCTTGCAGGACGTGTGGTTCCTCGGCGCCGAGGCGCGCATGAATACTCCGGGCGTAGCCGACGGAAACTGGGCTTGGGTCGCGCCCAAGGATGCTTTCACGCGGGAATCCGCCGAGTGGCTGCGCGGCTTGGCGAAAAAGTACGGCAGATTGGGTTAAAAAAGTCATTCAGGGTCAAAAGTCGTCATTCCGGGTCAAAGAACGTCATTCCGGGCTTGTCCCGGAATCCAAAAAGAGAAATATGGATTCCGGTACAGTTCTTCCCGGAATGACAGCTTTTATAACGTATGAAATTCCGTTAGCAAGCTCCTTAACTCAGACGCCGTCGTAACGGCGTTGATTTTGCCGCGCAGTACGGACGAACCTCTGACGCCTTTAAAGTACCACGCCGCGTGTTTGCGCATTTCTAAAATTGCGGAGCGTTCACTTTTTTCGGCTATGAGCATACCAAGGTGCCGCAGAAGCATGTCGATCCTTTCGTGAGTGCTCGGAGGGGCCGGCTTGGCTTCCCTGCGGTAAAGAGCGAGCGCGTCCCGAAATATCCACGGATTTCCTATCGCTCCCCGCGCTATCATCACGAAATCGCAACCCGTTTCGGCAAGCATGCGCACAGCGTCCTCGCCGGTTTTTACATCGCCGTTTCCTATTACCGGTATACCGACGGCTTCCTTCACAAGGCGTATCGCATTCCAATCCGCCTTGCCGCTGTAATACTGCTCACGCGTTCTGCCGTGCACGGCGATAGCCGACGCTCCTGCGGCTTCGAGAATCTTTGCCGTCTCCGCCGCGCCGGCGCACGAGTCGGCGGCGTTCCAACCTATACGCATTTTAACCGTGACGGGCTTACGCGTTTCGGAGACGGCGGCTTCAACGAGACGTCCCGCCAGATCGGGATCGCGCAAGAGCGCCGAACCCTCTCCGTTTTTTACGATTTTGGGAACGGGACAGCCCATGTTTATATCGAATACGGCGTTTTCGCGCCCGTCAAGTATCTTTGCCGCAAAGGCCATGATTTCGGGTTCTTTGCCGAATATCTGAAACGCGACCGGTTTCTCGTCCTCATATAGCCGCAGCAGTTGTTCCGTCTTCTTGTCGCCGTACCAAAGCCCCTTGCCGCTGACCATTTCGGAATAGACCATGGCCGCCCCCTGCTCGCGGCACAGTCTGCGAAAGGGCGCGTCCGTGACTCCCGCGAGCGGCGCCAACAGAAAGGGATTTTCCAAGGCGAGTTCGCCTACCTTACAGCGCGTCGTCGTGATCAAAATTCACCGTGCCCCTTCCCGCGCCGTTGCCTTTGTTCTTCTCGTAGATAAATTGCAAACCCTCCAAAGTGAGCTGCTTGTCCACGATGTCTATGCTGTCTATACCGTTGTCGATCATATTCGCTATGCCTCCCGTGGCTATGACGCGCACGGGCTTGTCTGAGGACGCGTATTCCGCGAACTCTTTCTTCATCTTGTTTATGATATAGTCCACCATGCCCATGTGTCCGTAGACGAGACCGGACTGCATGCTTTCGATTGTATTGCGGCAGATGACTCGGCCCGGCTCCTCAAGCTCAACCCTCGGCAGCTTGGCCGTCTTTTCAAAGAGCGCGTCCGAAGATATCTTGAGACCCGGCGCGATGCTGCCGCCGAGATATTCCCATTTCTCGGAAACGGCGCAGAATGTCGTGGCCGTGCCGAGATCGACGATGACCAAGGGCCCCCCGTATTTGGACAGTCCCGCAACGGCGTTGACTACGCGATCCGCTCCGACCTGTTTCGGATTGTCGTACTTGATTATAAGGCCCGTCTTGATGCCGGGGCCGATGACGAGCGCGCGCTTCTTGAAATACTTGACCGCCAGATGCTGCAGCGTGTACAGCGTGGAAGGCACGACCGTGGAGATGATCACATCGTCCACATCGCC
>JAISBV010000028.1 GCA_031266025.1 Eubacteriales Family XIII. Incertae Sedis bacterium | reverse complement strand
GCTTTTTCGGGACGGATGCAAACAATTCCAAACGCGATATGTATTGTAATGTTATCACAGAAAGGACCGAAAGACAACAAAAACACGGAAATTTAACCAAAATTCCCGGCATCCCGCCGATTTTTTTGGATTCCACCGGCTGGGGCATCCGGTACAAGCGGGACAAGCCCGGAATGACGGAAAAATATCAGGCCCGGCATATCTTTGAATTGTAACCATCAGACCGTCGCTGTTACTTAATAAGAAAAATATAGAATAATTAGAAAATATTGTATTGACAACCTGTTTACGACATGATATCATAGTAAACAGGAAAAGGATTGTCGTTCGGCGGTCTGTCCCACTTCCCAAAGGAGGTGGCGCCCATGAGTAACTATGTGACGTTTGAAGAACTTTTCACGTTCGCACTGGTCATCATCGGAGTGATTGCCTTACTCTTGAGTAAGCGCAAGTAAACAGAAACCGCCGTTCATGTAAGATCGGCGGTTTCAACCCAAGATATTTAGGGGACAGCCGCCATCGCTAAAGCGGCAGTCCTTTTCTATTTGTAATTGTAACCCGACATAACATAAAATGCAAGTAATTTTTTGCGATTGCTTTATTCCCCGCTTACCGGTATGATATATGGTAATAACCGGAGGGCAGGGTACCGGGCGGTAACATAACACGGAGGTAAAAATATGGGCAGACACGGAACGATAGCCGGCCGCAAAGCGGCGCAGGATTCAAAGCGCGCGGCGGTATTCACGAAGTACGCGCGGGCGATTACGGTCGCGGCAAAGGCGGGCGGCGATCCCGATTACAACATAAGCCTCAAGCACGCCATAGAGAAGGCGAAATCCATCAACCTGCCGAACGACAACATTTCGCGGGCCATAAAGAAAGGCACGGGCGAATTGGCGGGCGAATCTTATGAGCCCGGCAGCTTCGAAGGTTACGGCGCGGGCGGCGTCGCCGTTATCGTGGATGTGCTGACCGATAACAAGAACAGAACCACGTCTGCCGTAAAGCATACATTCGACAGATTCGGCGGCAATCTCGGCGTTCCCGGCTGTGTCTCATACATGTTTGAGCGCAAGGGCGTTATACTTATAGAAAGAACGGATGCAACCGACGAGGACGCGCTGATGGAATTAGCGCTCGAAGCGGGCATGGACGATATGATAAGCTATGACGACAGTTTTGAAATCAGAACGTCGCAGGACGCGTTCGACGCCGTTGCCGAAGCGCTCAGAAACGCAAATTACGAGCTTGCGGAAGCGGACGTCGAATACGTGCCTTCCATGGAGACCACGCCTTCGGATGCGGACGTCAAGAGTCTGACGCGTATGATAGACGCTCTGGAAGAAAATGACGACGTGCAGAAGGTATATACTAACTGCGCCGTTGATTTGGCCGGTTAAGGTAACTGCTCAAAACTGACGCGATGTTTGAGTAGTTTTGATTAAAAGCTTAAGTAAGAGCTTTACAGGGTGTGGAGCCCGAGCGTCAGCGCTGTGAGCGCCATCTCGAATGTGGCGCCCGATATAGGGATCGCGCCGGCATCCAATATGCGAGCCGTCGTTTCGTACACGATCCGGCCGGCCGGCGGTGATGTAGGGAAAGGCGCGATATAAAGCGGAACGCCCGCGTCTGCGCAGCGCTTTGCGAAGTGCAGTATTGACGCGCCGGCGTCTTTTTTCTCGGTGAACGCCGCCGCCGTGGACGAGTGGTACAGTCCGTGCAGCACGGCGTCCGCGCCGTCTATCCTGTATCGGTCGTAATTCAGGCCCACATAGGGCAGTATGGACAATACCTCGGCGAAGTCGCCGTTGAAATTTTCCGCAAAGCCGTCGCCCGGAAGCAGAATGGCCCGATTCCCAAAGCGCATCGCGGGGCGGGCGGGCGGCGTTTTGAAATACAGCAGCCTTGAGTCTCGGATTTCGGCGAGCGGATCGCCTGCGGCGCCGCCGTAGAACAGGCTGAAGAAATCCTCGCTGCCGCAGGGGCATTGCAGGAGTTCCGCGCCCGAGTGGATATAGGTTTTTCCGTCGCTGTTCCTGTACACAACGTACACACCGGGCGGGATTTTTTCATTTATGGCGGCGATCGCGGCCGCGAAGTTCGCGGGGCCGTTCGACGCGGGATCCGCCGGGGGTCTGTTCGCCGAGACGAGCAGCACCGGTAAGGCCGGCGCCGAAAAGAACAGGCTGAGCAGACAGGCCGTATACGCGAGTGTATCCGTGCCGTGTGTGACGATAAGGCCGTCCTTGCCGCCAAGCGGAAGCGTCCGCAAGTGAAAAATCAGCTCGCGCCAACGCGCGGCGGTCATGTTTTCGCTCAGTATGTTCATGGGGCGGCTTTCGGACGCGGCGACGCCGTCCGGAATGGGCGGCGTCGCCGCGTCCGGGCGCACGTCTGTGATCCCGTCTCTGATCGCCGCGCCCGGGCGCACGTCTGTGATCCCGTCTCTGATCGCCGCGCCTACAGTTCCGCCCGTATAAACTATATGTATATTCATTTTGTTCTAAATTATGCGCTGCAAACAATGTTCATGCGCGCCCTCTCGCCCTTATGCGCAATATTCTATTCAATCCGGTTCATTTTGTCAAGGTTGTAAAAAAGATTGACCCTTTTTTCATATTCCTCATATTTGTTTCATATTTGTCTCATATTTGGTATGCGAACACCTATTCTGCACAATATATTGTAAAAATTCTGTAATCCAAGCGTAATAAAGTAAAAAATCCCGAAAAACAAATCGGAGAATATATT
The DNA here is from genome assembly GCA_031266025.1 of Eubacteriales Family XIII. Incertae Sedis bacterium. Taxonomy (GTDB): domain Bacteria; phylum Bacillota; class Clostridia; order Peptostreptococcales; family Anaerovoracaceae; genus JAITLA01. Next base: position 52,410 of record JAISBV010000028.1, on the reverse strand, counting down.
TTTTTCATGATTTTTGTTGTACATAGGAGTAAAAAGGAGTAATATGGAGTGGAAACAGTTGTTTTGACCGTTTTTTAACCGGATTCAGGAGCTGTATATGCTTACGGGACGAGCCTACAATTCTATAGATGATGCCGGCAGGATGTTTATGCCCGCAAAATTCTGCGAGGATTTCGACGTTAACAAAAACGCCGACGACGAGGGCGACGTCATGCCTCCGTCAGGTAAGCTTCGTAAGAATTACGCGGGCAGGTGCGTTATAGTCCACGGCATAGACCGCTGTCTGTACGCGTATCCCGTGCGGAACTGGGAATTGCTCATCAGGGATTTGCGTACACTGCCAAGCGACGACGATAATATACGCGACCTGCTCAGGCATTACGTGGGCACGTCCACATTCTGCGATATAGATAAGCAGGGGCGTTTGACGATTCCGCAGGAATCGCGCAATTACGCAGGTCTCGCGCGTGACTTGGCTTGTGTGGGGATGCTCGACGTACTTGAGATATGGGATCGCGTCACGCATGAAAATTCAATATCCGGTAAGGATGTCAAGGCGCTCAGCAACTACGCGTCGAAACTCAAACGCGAGCGCGAACATGACGCGCGTGCGGACTGACGCCGGGTTCGCGCCGCGCAAACAGTGGAAAAATGGATTATATTCATAAGCCCGTGCTGCTGAATGAAATATTGGAAGGGCTTGCCGTACGGGCCGGCGGCGTATACGCGGACGGCACATTGGGCGGCGGCGGACACGCGGCGGCCATATGCGAGGCTCTTGCGGGAAACGGTCTGCTGCTTGGGATAGACAGGGATGCGGACGCCGTAGCGGCGGCGCGCGAAACGCTCGGCGCCCTTGTTTGCGCAAAACTGCTTATCCGCGACGATTACAAAAACATAAAACGGATCATGCGCGAAAACGGGATTACGGGGTTGGACGGCGCTTTGCTTGATCTCGGCGTATCATCGTTTCAGCTTGACAACGCCGACAGGGGATTTTCATATATGCGCGACGCGCCGCTCGACATGCGTATGGACGTCTCTGCCGGGATTACCGCGGAGGACGTCGTAAACGAATATTCGCAGGATGAGTTGACAAGCGTTATAAAGAGATACGGAGAGGAAAGATGGGCGTCGCGCATCAGCGCGTTCATAGTGAGAAGCCGCCGCGAGAAACGTATACGGCGAACAGGCGATTTGGTCGATATTATAAAAGCCGCCATACCCGCGTCGGCGAGACGTGAAGGGCCGCATCCCGCAAAGCGTACGTTTCAGGCCGTTCGAATAGAGGTGAACGGAGAGTTGGACGGTCTCGATGAAGCGTTGAACGCGTTTATAGACTGCCTGAACCCGCGCGGAAGGCTGTGCGTGATAACATTTCATTCGCTTGAAGATCGCGTCGCCAAGGAGGTTTTCGCGGCGCGCGAAAACCCGTGTGTCTGTCCGGAACGTCTTCCGGTCTGCGTTTGCGGCAGGTATCCCGACGGCAGACGGATCACGCGTAAGCCCATAACGGCGTCCGAGGACGAGTTGTCGGAAAATCCGCGGGCGCGCAGCGCCAAGCTGCGCATATTCGAACATATTTAACGGGACGGGATATATGCCGCGCCCTTTTGCAGTAAGGAGAAATCGCCGACATGAGCGTCGCGAAAAGCTACGGCGAAAACCAAGGCCACGGATACAAGTTCAGGGAGCGGGAAAACGAATTCGATTTTCGCCAAGGCTTCAAACCCTTGCCCGCGCCCGACAAGCCGAAAAGCGCCGCGCGATCGAAAACCGGTGACGCCGTTTCCGCGCTCGACATATGGGGGATGTTTTTGCTTTTGATTTTCGCCGGGATTATAGGCGTCGGCATGATTAACGCGTCCGGTTGGATGACGTCCATACAGTACGATATAAATAACGTTGTGAAGGCGACGGACGCGGTCTACGAGGAAATAGACAAGTTGACAGTAAAGATAGAGAAAGGTACGGGCATAGGCGTGATAGAGTATAGGGCGGTAAATGAACTCGGCATGATCTATCCGACTGCGGATCAAGTGGTCTATGCGGAAAAAGAGCCTCTGCCGGTGAACGATTTCGCGCAGTATATAAAAGAGAACACATACCAATTATGGTAAAGCAACCGTTACAGCTCAGAGGTCATTTATGAGGTCGGGGCTGTGTATTCCGTGCAGCGTCATTGCTGTATTCAAGGGCTGCAAGGGTGACAGGTTTGAAATTCAAAAATCACGACGCAAAAGGCGAGCTTCGCATTCGCAAAAGGATTATCATATTATTCGCGCTTACGGCGTTGCTTTTCACAGGGCTGGCCTTTCGCATAGGTTGGATCACAGTGGTGGCGAACGACAGATACGCCAGGTTGGCGCAGGAGAGTCAAACGAGGGATTGGTTGATTCCCGCGAAGCGCGGCGGTATATACGACAGGAATATGACGGAGCTTGCGGTCAGCGCCGTTTCGTACCGCGTTTGGGTCAGACCCGCCAACGTGCGGTACGGCGATTCCGATGATATAAAAGAAGCCCATTTTGAGAGTACCGCCAATATGCTTTCCGAGGAACTCGGTCTCGACGGAGGGCTTGTTCGCGAGATGTTGAATCGCACCGGCGCCATGGTGCGTGTCGCGAATGACGTGAGTGAAGAAGCTGTCGCTATCATAAAGGCGCGCGCGGACGCGGAAAATCTGCATGGCGTAGAAATAGAGCCGTATGACGAGCGCTATTACCCGTACGGCCCCTTTGCGTCTCATGTGCTCGGCGTCGTCAACGACGACGGCAGCGGCATGAGCGGTATCGAACTTGCTTATGAAAAGGATTTAACGGGCATTTCGGGGCGGTGGATCAAAAACACCGATATCAACGGCAACAGTCTTGCTTACGGAACAGAAAAACGCTATGATGCGCAAAACGGCCTGAACATTGTGCTAACCATAGACGAGGCCGTACAGCATTACGTGGAGAAAGCCATAGGCAAGGTACACGAAAGCACGGATGCGCTGCGCGTAATGGCTATAGTGATGGATCCCAAAACAGGCGATATATTGGGTATGGCCGTTACGCCCGACTTCGATCCCGGAGATCCGCGCGTGCCTCTCGACCCGGGCGCCGCCGAATACGTAAGGAACCTTTCACAGGAAGAGCAGGTCAAATACTGGAACGGCATGTGGCGCAATCCTTTGATCAACGAAGTCTACGATCCGGGCTCCACGTTCAAGCTGCTTACGGTTTCCGCGGCGCTTGAGGAACGCGTATGCAGTCCCGACGAGGGCTTCGTCTGCAACGGCTTTTATGAAGTGGCGGATCAAAGGCTTCGCTGTTGGCGCTATTACGATCCGCACGGCGCGCAGAGCCTTACCCAAGCCGTCGGAAATTCCTGCAATCCCGTGATGATACAGCTTGTGCAGCGCATGGGCTACGACAGATTCTACAAATATATGGAGTTGTTCGGCGTGACGTCCAAGACGGGCGTTGATTTTCCGGGCGAAACGAATTCCCTTGTGCAGGATCGCAGCACAGCGGGCCCTGTGGGTCTTGCCACAATGTCCTACGGACAGGGCATATCCATAACGCCCATACAGCTCATCACGGCCGTTTCCGCTATCGGCAACGGCGGCAATCTCATGAAACCGAGGCTTGTCAAGGCTTTGGCGGACGGCGACGGCAATATCGTGACGTCGTTCGACGCGCAGGTCGTACGCAGAATACTCAGCGAACAGACGGCTGAGGAGGTTAAGGGCATCATGGAATACGTCGTGAACGAAAGCGGCGGCAAGGTCGCCGGGTTGCCCGGATATCGCATAGGCGGCAAGACAGGAACCGCGGAAAAGCTTGACAACGGCAGTTACAAGACGGGCAAGGTTACGGGATCCATGATAGCGCTTGCGCCCATGGATGATCCGAGGATAGCGGTGCTCATGATAGTCGATGAACCTCAGGGCCCCATCAAATTCGGCAGCACAACGGCCGGCCCCGGCGTCAAGGAGATAATGTCGGACGTACTCAGGTATATGAATATAGCGCCAAGCTATACACAGGAGGAATTGGCTGAGATGCAGCGCTCCTACGTCACAGTGCCAAATGTGGTCGGTATGAGTTTCAGCGACGCGGCGGGCCATACGCTCGGCAGCGGGCTGACGTATGCGGGTTCGCCGGCGAGCGGTGAAAACACGGATTTCATAGTGGCGGAGCAGTATCCCAAGCCGGGAAGCCGGCTGCCTCCCGGCGGACAGGTATACCTATATAACGAGTAGCGGGAGTTTTTATATGAAGGAATTGAAATTCAGCGAAATAGCCGAGGCTGTGAAAGGCCGCGTTATCTGCGGCGCCGCGAACGCCGGCGTCCGCGGCGTTTCAACGGATTCGCGTAAAGCAAGCGCGGGCGACCTGTTCATTCCGCTGATAGGCGAACGTCACGACGCGCATGATTTCATCCCTGAAACGCTGAGCGCGGGCTGTTCGAGCCTGCTCGTTTCGCGTGAAGACGCCGTGCCCGAGGGCTGTGAGGCAAATGTGATATTAGTTGAAGACACGACGCGGGCGTTGCAGGATCTCGCGCGTTTTTACATACGGCGCCTCGATATAGCGAAGATAGCGGTCACGGGCAGCACAGGAAAGACGACGACGAAGGAAATGCTGTTCCATATATGCGACGGACGCTACAAAACGGCCAAATCGCAAGCGAACATGAACAACGAAATAGGCCTTCCTCTCTCTGTTCTCTCTATCGGCGAGGACACGGAAGCGGTTGTACTCGAAATGGGCATGTATCGCGCCGGTGAAATAGATATGCTTGCCGATATCGTGCGTCCGAATGTGGGCGTTATCACTAATGTAGGCACAGCGCATATCAAGAATTTTGAGAGCAGGGACGGGATACGCGACGCCAAGCTTGAGATCTCGGGATATATGGGGCCGCGCGATACGCTCGTCATCAATACGATGGGCGCGGGCGCGCTCAGCGAGGATTGCGCAGCCGGAGATTACAAACTCGTCAAGGTTGGCAATACGGGAAAGAGCGACTTCATCTTATCGGGCGTCCGGAGCGACAACGAAAAATCTATTTTTTTTCTGCTCGAACACGGCGACGGGATTCAGAGGTTTTCCGTACCCATACTCGGCATACACAACGCGACAAACGCGGCTCTTGCCGTGGCGGCTGCGTCCTGTCTCGGCATATCCATGGAAGACGCGGCAAAAAGACTGGAATCGTTTGAGATATTTAATAAAATTACGGGCAAAAATGGCATGAAGGTCATAGACGATACGTATAACGCCAATCCGGATTCCGTGCGAGCGGCGCTCGATATGCTTGAAACGGTCAGGGGTATTCGCAAGGTCGCGGTGCTTGGCGATATGAACGAGCTTGGCGAAGGATCGGCTGAATATCACAGGCAGATCGGCGCTTACGCGGCGGGTAAGAATATCGGTCTGCTCATCACCGTCGGCGAAAAGGCCTTGGGCATAGCGGACGGAGCGGAACAGGAGAGACCTTCACTTGAAATTCTGCGCTTCGGCGATAAGGACAAAGCCTTGAGCGAAGTAAAAGGAATATTGACGGCGGGGGACGTGATTCTTGTAAAAGGTTCCCGCGGCATGCATATGGAGACGGTCGTGAAAAGGATACTGGAATGACGGTCGCGCTCAACTCCGCGGATATACTGCGCATAATAATGACCGCAGCAGCCGCCTACGTCGTAACGGCGCTGCTCACTTGGACGATGATCCCGATTATGAAGCGCATCAACGCAGGGCAGAGCATACGCGAAGACGGGCCGGAGTCCCATCTTTCCAAGAGCGGTACGCCGACTATGGGCGGCGTCGCGATAGTGATAGGCGCTGCGGCGGGTTTCTTTACGCTCAAAAGGCTTACGGCCGATATATTGGTCATGCTTCTGACATTCGCGGGCTACGCCGCGCTCGGTTTCTTCGACGATTATGTAAAGGTAAGGATGAAGCGTAATCTCGGTCTGACGGCCGTGCAGAAATTCGCGCTGCAGGTGCTCATAGCGGCGGGCATAACGATATATCAATTCCAAAGCCCGGGAAACACTACGGATATATATGTTCCGTTTATCAACAAGAACCTCGACTTCGGGGTTTTTTATATACCGTTCGTGATATTCGTTATCGTCGCGATGGTCAACAGCGTGAATTTGACGGACGGACTTGACGGCTTGGCTTCGGGCGTCACCGCCATGGTCGCGCTCTGCATGGCCTTTGCGGGGGGTCTGTTTTCGGACAGCGCGTTTTTCAGCGCGGCGATCTGCGGCGCCTGCTTGGGTTTCCTGCTGTTCAACAGGCATCCGGCCAAGATATTCATGGGCGATACGGGTTCGTTGGCCCTCGGCGGCGGCCTTGCCGCCGTTTCCGTTATACTGCGTCTCGAACTCATACTGCCCATAGTCGGTTTCGTTTATGTGATCGAAGCCCTGTCCGTCGTCATTCAGGTCGGCAGTTACAAGCTCAGGGGCAAACGCGTGTTCAGGATGGCGCCGCTGCACCATCATTTCGAGCTCTGCGGTTGGTCAGAGCGCCGGGTTGTGCTTTCATTCTGGGGCGCTACGGCGCTGGCGGCGCTGTGCGCGGTTGCGGTTAGCTATATATTCTGACGCGCGGGAGGGGACGCAATGTGGGATTTGAAGGAAAAAAGACTTTTGATCGTCGGTCTCGGCAAGTCGGGTCTCGCGGCGGCGCGCGTTTTGACTGCTCTCGGCGCTATGATTTGGGGCTATGACGCGAAGGATATCGGCGCGCTCGGCGCGGAGACGGCGGCGCTGTTCGGCGAACGCCTGTACGCGGGGGGCGCGGCGCCGGATACGGATGATATATTCGACGTACTGGTCATGAGTCCGGGCGTGCCGCCCGATCTGCCTTTCATACTTGCCGCGCGGGAGACCGGGGCCGAAATTATAGGCGAAACGGAGTTGGCGTTCAGGTTGGGCGGCGGGCGCTATATCGCGATCACCGGTACGAACGGCAAGACGACTACGACGACGCTCATAGGAGAAATATTCAAGAATAGCGGAAAAAAGACGGAGGTAGTAGGCAATATAGGCGTTCCCGCTATCACGGCGGCCCTTGCGGCCGCAGAGTCGGAAACATTTATGGTCGCGGAGCTTTCAAGCTTTCAGCTTGAGACCGTACGCGACTTCAGGCCTATGGTTTCGGTGCTGCTGAACATAACGCCCGATCATATGGACAGGCATAAGAGTATGGAAAATTACACTGAGACCAAGGCGCGCGTATTTATGAACCAACGGGACGGAGACTTTTTCGTTGTGAATCGCGACGACGGGGCGGCGTGGGATTTGGCGCTCTCCGGCGGATGCAAAGCCGCGATAATCCCGTTCAGCCGGCGCCGGATGCTTGATTTCGGCGTGTTTGTCGCGGACGGGCGCATAGTGCTGCGCGGCGCGTTCCCGGAAAGTATCGACGTCTGCGGAACGGATGAGCTTTTGATACCGGGGGCGCACAATCTGGAAAACGCTTTGGCCGCAACGGCCGCGTCTTGGGTCGCCGGCATCCCCGTCGCCGATATAGCGCGCTCGCTGCGCGCGTTCGCGGGCGTGGAACACAGGCTGGAGCTTGCGGACGTGATAGACGGCGTACGCTTCGTCAACGATTCCAAGGGAACAAATCCCGACTCGTCCGCCAAAGCCTTGGATGCTACGGCGCCCGGCATATTCCTCATAGCCGGCGGCTATGACAAGCACGCGGATTTCACAAGTTTTATAGATTCGTTCGGCGGTAAGGTGAGAAGGTTGCTGCTTATGGGCGCGACGGCGGAAAAGATAAAGGCCGCAGCCTTCGCGCGGGGTTTTGACGACGTTACGCTGTGCGCTGATATGGAGACTTGCGTTGAGACCGGTTTTCGTTCGGCCGGGGCCGGCGATACGGTTCTGCTTTCCCCCGCCTGCGCCAGTTGGGATATGTACAGCTGCTTTGAGGAACGCGGCGAGCACTTCAAGCGCTGTGTTCGAGGTATAAGGGAAAATGCTTAGCCGAATCAAGCCGACAAAATCCGTAGATTTCCTGTTCGCCGTACTTGTGCTTGCGCTTGTGGTGTTCGGCGTCGTCATGGTTTTCAGCGCAAGCAGTTATGTCGCCATAAGCGACTACGGTAATCAGTATTACTACTTGAAACGCGTCGGTATGTGGGCCGGCGCGGGTCTTGCGGCAATGGTATGCGCCATATTCATTCCGTACAGATTCTACTTCCTGCCGGCGCCGTTTATCATGATTTTAAGTTTCGTGCTGCTCGGGCTGCTCTTCACGCCCTTGGGCGCAATCAGAAATGCCGCGGCTCGTTGGATCGAGATCGGTTCGATCACTATTATGCCGGGCGAGATCGCAAAGGTAGCCGCCATCCTGTTCGTCGCGTGGTATCTGAGCTTGAATCGCGATTTGATACACAGCTTTTTCCGGGGGCCCGTTCCGCTTGTCGCCATGGGCGCGGCGTATTTTTATATGATATACAAACAGCCGAATTTTTCAACCGCCCTGATTGTAATCGGTCTCATATGCGTAATGATCTTCATCGCGGGCATCAAATGGAGACACATAGGTCTTCTGACAGTTTTGGGGGTTTGCGCAGGGTGGGGGCTTTATAAGTATATTAAGCCCGAAAACTATCAAATCGAGCGTATAACCTCGTTTATGGATCCGTTCGCGGATCCTATGGATTCGGGGTGGCAAGCGGTAAATTCGCTTCTCGCTTTCGGCGCGGGCGGCGTATTCGGCAACGGTCTCGGCAACAGCATACAGAAGGCCATGTATCTGCCCGAGGGACACAATGACTTCATATTGGCCGTTATAGGAGAGGAATTGGGCTTTGTGGGCTGTCTGATTCTTTTGATTGCGTACATGCTGCTGATATTCAGGGGCGCGCGCATAGCGATCAACGCGCCGGATCGCTTCAGCATGCTGATAGCGGCGGGCGTCACGGCATTGTTTGCCATACAAGTCGTTATAAACGTCGCGGTAGTGACATCCGTCATACCGAATACGGGCGTAGCGCTGCCATTCGTGAGCTACGGCGGCAACGCGTTGCTGCTGTACATGTTTTTGGCGGGGATAGTGCTGAATATCTCGCGTTATTCGAAGGAGGCGGATTCCGAGCAATGAGAGTAGTTATGGCGGGCGGCGGAACCGGAGGCCATATATATCCGGCCGTAGCCATAGCCGACAAGATCATGCGGCGGCAGCCGGACAGCGAGATAATCTTTATAGGCGCGAGACGCGGCATGGAGAAAGATATTATTCCGTCGCGCGGTTATGAGCTGCGCCTTTTGGATATAACGGGATTTGACCGAAAAAAGCTTTACAGGAACGCGGGCGCCGTTATAGGTCTCCTGCGGGCCTGCCGCGAGATAAGGGGAATACTCCGGGAATTCAAGCCGGATGCGGTGATAGGAACGGGCGGCTACGTTTCCGGCCCTGTGATTCGCGAAGCCGGGAAAGCCGGCATACGAACGTATATACACGAGCAGAACGCTGTTCCGGGCGTCGCCAACAGGATGGCTGAACGCTATACCGAAAAGGTGTTTGTCGCGTTTGAGGAAGCGAAGAGCGGTTTCAAGGATATGTCCAAGACAGTCGTCACGGGCAATCCCGTGCGCCGTGAATTTACGGCTTGCGGTATCGCTCGTTATCGGGAACGTCTCGGGATAAAGCCGCATGAATTCGCGCTGCTCGTATTCGGCGGCAGTCTGGGCGCGCGGGCGTTGAACGACGCCTTGATCTCCGCGTCCTCCGCGCTTTACGCAGAAAGCGACCTGAGACTGTTTTTCGTATCGGGAAGCAGGTATTACGACGACGTCGTCGATGCGCTTGTCTCAAGAGGCGTGCTTGACGGGGATCGCTTTCGCGTGATGGAATATACGGATGAAATGCACGTCTATATGGCTGCGGCCGACCTTGTGATCAGCCGCGCGGGGGCGCTCACCGTATCCGAGATCACGGCCTGCGGACGGGCTTCCGTATTGATTCCGTCGCCGAACGTCGCGGGCAACCATCAGTTTTTTAACGCCAAGGCCGTGGCGGATCGCGGGGGCGCGCTGCTGATAGAGGAAAAAGATCTCAACTCGGCGCGTTTGTTGGATACAGTGCTGCGCCTGAAGAACAACAAGCGCCTGTTGAATGAAATGAGCGCGGCGAGCGAGAAGTTCGGGCGTCTCGACGCGGCGGATGTTATATATGATATAATTGCGAAGAAAATTACTTAAGGCCGCTTGAATATGGAAGAAATAGGGGAAATTGTAAAAAAGAAAAAGAAACGCAGGAAAAAGCATTACCTGCTCAAGTGCCTGATCGCCGCTCTTGTGATATTCGGCGCCTACAAATTGCTGACGTCGCCGCTTTTCGATATACAGCGCGTCAATGTGGAAAATAACGCCTACTATACGTCGGAGCAGATAATATCTATGGCCGGCGTCAGTATCGGCGAAAATACATTCCGTATTTCTATGCGCGATATCAGAAACAATCTGTTATCCGACCCCTACATCATGGCGGTCAATACGAAGCGGGCCCTGCCGAACGAGCTTGTGATACGCGTCGCGGAAAGGGATGAGGCGGCTTTTGTTTCCGACCGCGGCGACTGCATCATCATAGACGAAAACGGTCTCGTGCTGCGCAGGACTAAAACGGCGCCGCTGATCACGGAACTCGGCAATTTGAACGTTGTCGAGGCCGAAGAGGGACGGCCGCTCATCGCCGAGGAGAACGCCGCGCTTACAGACACGCTCGATTTATTGAAAAAAGTAAAAAATGAAGAATTATACTTTAAAAAAGTTGACATTTCTAATATAATAGTTAGAGCGTATATATTCGACAGGCTTGTCTGCGAGGGTACGCCCGCTCATCTGTCGGACAATCTCAGCGAATTAAAGCGGAGACTGCTTGATCTCAAAGAGCAGGGTATAGAACGCGGTACGCTGAAGGTGGCCGGAGATCGGTATATTGCATGGCAGCCCGCCGCCGAATAAGCGCGTGGCGCTTGAGTAGTTACAAAAAAAGGAATACTTTGATGAAAAGATACGGAGGAATGTTTGTAGTCGGCGTCTTGGCCGTCTGCGTGGGTTTTGCGATATCCATGCAGATTTCGCTTGGACAGAACCCCGATCAGGGCGGTCTCGTTCCCATAGGAAAGGTCACGCCATACCAAGTCGAATTAGAAAAACTTCAAATAGAGAAAGATAGGGCGATAGAGGATTTGCGCGTGATTGAAGAACGCTTGGCGCGTATAGAGAAGGAAAACGCGGAGGACGACACGCTCGTCGCCGGTCTCGTGGCCGATCTCGACCGCTACAAGATGGCGGCGGGAGTTTTGGACGTCAAGGGGCCCGGCCTGATCATAACGATAGAGGATCCTCTTCCGGCGGAAGGCGCTGAAGCCGACATATACGGCGACATCATGACGCATTTCGACCTGATGCTGAGCCTTGTGAACAGGCTCAAGGAATCAGGCGCGGAAGCCATTTCTATCAACGGCAACAGGTTGGTCAACCTCACCGAGATGGTCTTGGCGGGAGATAACGTGAATATCAATTCCAATCCGACGGCCTCGCCCTACAAGCTTTTGGTCATAGGCGATCCCGACACAATGGAAGCGGCTGTCACGATCAAATTCGGCATCATAAGCACGATGCGGGATATGTACAACTTGCGGGTTTCGATAGAGAAGGCGGAAGAACTTGCCATAGCCCGCTACAACGGCAGCGTCACGAATTTTCGCTACGCGCAGCCGGTCGTTACGGAGCAGGACGCGGGCGGAAACGCGTAAAAGCGATATAGGATTACCGTTCAACTTCTATGGTGAACAGGCGGGTAAGATATGCGTATCAGGACGATCATGCTGTTTGCGGTCAGCATCTGCATAGGTTTTTCGATCATAGCTCAAGCGAACAGTACTGACGGCATGAATCTCTTCGTGTCGCGGAAGACTATTTCGGATCTTGAGATTTCGATAGGCAGCGAGCAGCTTGAGATAGATAACATCCGCAAGCGGACGGAAGAGGCGGAACGTAAGCTTGGCGAGTATGAGAAGATCATGGCCGACGCCGACGACAGTCTGCATGAAAGTTTACTGTCTGAGCTGTCCGTATACAGGGCCATGACGGCCTTTACGGAGGTTCACGGGCCGGGCGTGCGCGTCGTTGTGGACGATTCGACGGCGGACATTCCTGCCTGGATCGATATAAACGCGTTTATCGTCCACGACACGGATATACTGCGCATCATAAGCGATCTGAGCAAGGGCGGCGCCGAGGCAATTTCGATTAACGGACACAGAATGTACAGCGGTTCCACGATTAATTGCAACGGATATACCGTGCGAATCAACGATATACCGGAGGCCAAGCCTTTCATTATCGAGGCTATAGGCGATCCCGCGCGCCTGTCCGCCGCCATGATAGGCCCGAACAGCTATGGCGTATCGCTCAGGGAATACTACGGAATGATTTTCACCGTACAGGTGGAACCGGATATAGTTTTGCCGGCGCGGCCCGCCGGCGCGGCGTTCCGCTACGCACAGCACGCGGATCGGCAGACGCCGCCCGCGTCCGAACAGCCTTAGTCGCAACAGCCAATGGGCAAGTGAACATCCGCCTTTTTCCGAAAACGGGCGACTCGGCCCTACACCGCCGGTCAAACGAAAAAACACACCTGTGCCGTCTTTTGGGGCGGCGGAACGGATACAAACATGATTATAGCTATATTTCTGGGTCTCGCGATCGGTATAGCGCTTGGGTTCGCTTTCAACTTTTCGTTTCCCACCGAATACGCGTTTTATATTACTATGGCGCTTTTGGCGGCGCTCGATTCGCTTTTGGGCGCGGCCAGAAGTCACTTGGAGGGTAAGTACAACAACCTTATACTCATAAGCGGTTTTGTTGTGAACGCCGTGCTTGCGGGTATGCTGACTTACCTCGGCGATCTTCTCGGCGTTCCGCTTTACTACGCGGCAATACTTGTGTTCGGCGGCAGACTGTTCAACAATTTGGCCGTCATACGGCGCATTATTATAGACAGATATATAAGAAAAAAATCTAACAAAGAGAACCGATAATTAGTGCAAATTATAGCAGTACGTGATATAATCATTTACAGTATACACAGGATCGTTCATAATCGAGCCTTACGGGAGGACGCTAAACAATGCTGCAATTTGAACGAAGCGAAGGGAACACGGCGCAAATAAAGGTAATAGGGATAGGCGGCGCCGGAGGCAATGCCATCAACAGGATGATAGAGTCCGGGGCACAAGGCGTCAGCTTTTTGGCCGTGAATACCGACAGACAGGCGCTTTCAAATTCCAAATCCGAAAACAAGCTGCAGATCGGCGAGAAGCTTACGAAGGGCTTGGGCGCGGGCGGCAATCCCGAAATAGGACAGAAGGCGGCCGAAGAGAATTTAGACGATATTTCCCATTTTCTGACCGGCGCCGACATGGTGTTCATCACATGCGGCATGGGAGGCGGCACAGGTACGGGCGCGGCGCCCGTCGTCGCAAAAGCGTCGAAAGACATGGGTATATTGACCGTCGGCGTCGTCACAAAGCCTTTCAGCTTTGAGGGAAAAAAACGCATGGATCACGCGGAGCTCGGCATTATGTTTTTGAAAAAATATGTCGATTCGCTCGTCATAGTGCCAAACGACAGGCTTTTGCAGATGTCGGAGCCCGGCACAACGTTTACGGACGCCCTGTATCTGGCCGACGAGGTGCTGCGTCAGGGCGTGCAGGGTATCACCGACCTGATTACGGTGCCCGGCATCATAAATGTTGACTTCGCCGACGTCAAGACAGTCATGCTTGACCGCGGCGTCGCGCATATGGGCGTCGGCAAAGGCAGCGGCGAGTCGCGCGTCAGCGACGCGGTGCACGCGGCTATAAACAGCCCCTTACTCGAAACGACAATAGAGGGCGCGCGCGCCATACTTTTGAATATATCCGGCGGCTACGATCTCAGTATGCTCGAAGTGAATGAGACGGCCGAGCAGATACAGCAAAACGCGGACGATGACGCCATCGTGATCTTCGGCGCCACTATCAAAGAAGATATTCACAACGAAATCACTGTAACGGTCATAGCAACGGGCTTTGAGGAACGGCAGCGCGACGAAGAACAGGCGCCGGCCGCAGAGACGCAGCATGACGCGGTCTCGGACGTCGATCCCGATCCGTATCCCGACGCGGATAATAAGGACGGCGTTTCGGAGCGGAACAGCGAGGAAGCGGAAGTTCCGCAGCTCAGACAGGAGACAGGCTTGGACAAGGAGTACGATGATATACCGTCATTCCTGCGTCCTCCGCAGTGAGGGCTTTGATCTCGGCGCCCTGCCGGAATTTGACGGGCGTCGCGGCGCCGCGTACATGACAGCCGGGGCTTTTCGCGCGGGATTACTGCCGACAGACCGACGGTTTACGCTATGCGCACTGTAAGAATCACATCCGCCGACAATAAGGCGGTAAAAACAGCAAAGAAACTTTTGACGAAGAAGGGCAGGGACAGTCTCGGATATTACCTGATTGAAGGCCCCAAGCTTTTTGCGGAGGCGCTTGACAACGACGCGGATATCCTATTCGCTTTTTTTTGTGAGGAAACGGCGGACGTCGCCGAATCCCTTCTTTCGCGGCGGCGCGCCTTGGCGGAAAAGGCCGCGCGCGCGGGCGCGGACGTACTTTTGACGACTGAACGCATATTTCGCGGGATTTCCGGCGCGGAAACGCCGCAGGGCGTCTTGGCGGCCGTCAAAAAGCCCGTGTGCGGCGCGGAGACGCTTTTTTCGCGGGCCGGCGCCAATATATTGGTACTTGACCGATTACAGGATCCGGGTAATATCGGATCGCTGATACGAACCGCTGACGCGGCGGGTTTTGGCGGCGTGATGGCCGCTGCGGGTACATGCGACCCATACGGCCCCAAGGCGGTCAGAGCTGCGGCCGGCGCGCTGTTTCGGGCGCCTGTGCTGTTTGTCCGCGACGCGGACGAAGCCGCAGACTTGCTCGCGGCAGCCGGTAAGCGCGTGGCTGTGGCGGATGCCTGCGGCGCGGTAAGCTGTTATGACGCCGATCTTGCGCGCGATATCGCACTCGTGATAGGCAACGAGGGCGGAGGCCCGTCGAAGGCTTTCGCGGAAAACGCGTTTGTAACGGTAGGTATACCGATGCCCGGCGGCGCGGAATCCTTGAATGCGGCTGCCGCGGCTGCTATACTTATGTTTGAGTCCGTAAGGCAACAACGCGGCGCGGCGCGGCAATAATCAGCGCTTATGTCCGCAAAAGGAGAGTTATTGTATGCAAAACACTCAGCTGTCGGCCATACTGAACGAAGCCAAAGCGCAGCTTGAAAAGGCCGTGAGCAGATCCGAAACAGACGAAGTGCGCGTCAAGCTTCTCGGCAAGAAGGGGAAGCTTACGGAGATACTGCGTTCCATGGGTTCGATGAGCCCTGACGACAGAAAGAAATTCGGCAAGTCGGCGAACGAGGCAAGAGCCGAGATCGAAGGCTTGTTGGCGCGAAAATTCGAAGAAGTCAAGGCGGCGGAACACGCGCTTCGCTTCAGCGCCGAGACCGTGGACGTTACCGAACCCGGCGCGGATATTCGCATCGGCGTGCGGCATCCCATTACGCTCACTATAGACGAGATATCGCGCATATTCATGAGCATGGGTTTCAGCGTCACGGAAGGCCCCGAGGTCGAAACAGTCTTCAACAATTTTGACGCTCTGAACGCCGCGCCGAATCATCCGTCGAGAGAGCTTACGGATACGTTTTACATTACGGGCGATACACTGCTGCGCACGCAGACGTCGCCGGTTCAGATACGAACCCTTATGCGGCGGCAGCCGCCGATCAAGGTAATAGCGCCCGGGCGCTGTTTTCGGGTCGATACGGCGGACGCGACGCACTCTCCGATGTTTCATCAGGTCGAAGGTCTGCTCGTGGACGAGGATGTGACGATGTCCGATCTCAAGGGCGCCTTGGATTCGTTCGCGAAGCGAATGTTCGGCGCCGACGTCAGAACCAGATTTCGCCCTCACTTCTTCCCCTTTACCGAGCCCAGCGCGGAGATGGACATGTCCTGCTTCAAGTGCGGCGGTAAGGGCTGCCGCGTCTGCAAAGGCGGCGGTTGGATAGAGATACTCGGCTGCGGCATGGTTCATCCGAACGTGCTCAAGGTCGGCGGCGTCGATACGGAGCGATACACGGGCTTTGCGTTCGGAATGGGAGTCGAGCGCATAGCGATGCTGCGGCACGGCGTCGATGATATAAGGTTGTTTTATGAGAATGATATGCGCTTTATCGAACAATTCAAGTAATGTAACAAACGATGTCATTCCGGGAAGAACTATCCCGCTTGTACCGGATGCCCTTGCCGGTGGAACCCAAAAATATTATATAGATTCCGGGACAAGCCCGGAATGACGGAAAAGCAGTAGGAGAAAGTATGTATGCTTGTACCATTGGATTGGCTAAAAGAATACGTGGATTTTGAAGCGGACACCGATGTGTTCTGCGAGCGGATGATTCTCTCCGGCTCGAATACAGAGGGTATACGGCGCTATGGCGCGGGCGCGAAAAAGATCATTGTCGGGAAGATTATCTCTGTCGAAAAACATGATGATTCGGATCATCTCATTGTGGCAAAAGTTGATGTGGGCGGCGTTTCTCCCTTGCAGATCGTGACAGGCGCTCCCAATGTAAACGCAGGGGATTTTGTTCCTGTGGCGCTTGTGGGCGGCGTGCTGCCGGGCGGCGTCAAGATCAAGAAGAGCAAGCTGCGCGGCGTCGAGTCCGAAGGCATGCTGTGTTCCGCTTCGGAGCTTGGTTTTGAGGATAAAGTTATTCCCGTATCCCACAAGGACGGCATATGGATACTTGAAAAAGAGTATGACGTCGGCGCCGACTTTATCGAAGCGGCGGGGCTTCGCGCAGACGTCGTTGATTTTGAGATTACGCCGAACAGACCCGATTGCCTGTCTATCATAGGTATGGCGCGAGAGACCTCGGCGACGTTTGACGGCAAGCTCAGTTATCCGAATACGAAAATTACGGGCAGACACGGAAACAAAGCCGAAGATTTTGTGGCTGTCGAGGTGAGACGGCCCGAGCTCTGCCTGAGGTATATAGCGCGCGTCATAACAGACGTGAAGATAGCGCAGTCGCCGTGGTGGCTCAAGAAGAAGCTGATGATGTCCGGAATGCGTCCTATCAACAATATCGTAGACATTACGAATTACGTCATGCTCGAATACGGACACCCGCTCCACGCGTTTGACGTCAGAACGGTAGAAGGCGGGCGGATTGTCGTGGATACGGCGGTCGAAGGTGAGAAGTTCACGACATTGGACGGTGTCGAGCGTACAATGTCTGCAGATACGCTTATGATAAAGGACGCCGTAAAGGCTATAGGAGTAGCCGGCGTTATGGGCGGTCTCAACTCAGAAATAGAGAACGATACAAGAACCATTCTGATAGAATGCGCGGCTTTCAAAAGCGACGGCATACGCTTGACCGCCCGTAAGCTCGGGCTGCGTACGGAAGCGTCGAACAGATACGAGAAGGGTATATCACCGGAATTGTCGGGAGAGGCCGTTGACAGGGTCTGCGCCCTTGTGGAGCAGCTTGGCGCCGGCTATGTCACGGAAGGCGCCGTGGACGTCTATCCAGAAAGGAACGCGCGCGCGGCAGACGCTTTTTTCACGAATCAGGCGTCCAAGTACGCTGCGGTTTCCGTGCCGCGCGAACGTATAAAACTTAGGATCGAACGCGTAAATAAAATCCTCGGCACGAGTCTCGGTCTCGCAGAGGCGGCTTCATATCTGCGGCGTCTCGAAATGGACGTTGTTCCGACGGAAGATACTTTGGATGTTTTGCCGCCGAGCGTCCGTCTCGATATAGCGGGCGAGGAGGATCTGATAGAGGAAATAGCGCGCATTTACGGCTACGGTGAACTTGCTGTGACGCTGCACAAGGGCGCGGCTCAAGCGGAGCGTTCCCGTTCGGCGGATTTGCGCGATTTGGCGCGCGATATATTGGTCGCTGCGGGCTTGAGCGAGATACAGACGTATTCTTTCGTCAGTCCGCGCGGCGTGGACGACCTTGGCGTTCCCGCGACTGCCAAAGAACGCCGATTTGTACGTCTTATGAACCCGCTCGGGGATGAAAACAGCGTGATGCGCACTATGCTGCTGCCGGCCATGCTCGAAACATTGGGCAGGAATTACGCGAGAAACAATAACCGGGCTGCGGCGTTTGAAATAGGAAATACATTTTTCGACAACGGGGCCGGGCGGCTGCCGGAAGAACGAATCGCTTTGTCGTTGGGAATGTACGGCGGCGACGCGGATTTCTTCCGTTTAAAGGGTATATTGGAGGAGTTGTTCAAGAGGTTCGGAATAAAGGTGTCGTACGAAGCTGAGCGCGATGCCGCCGCTTGGCATCCGGGGCGCTGCGCGCGAGTATTTGCGGGCGATACGCCCCTATGTATATTCGGCGAAATAAATCCCGACGCGGCCGAGCGTTACGGCTTGGACGCGCGCTGTTATGCCGCGGATATAGATATGGACGGAATTGTCGAGAGGGCGGACGTCACGCGTTATTACACGCCGTTGCCGCGCTATCCGGCCGTAGAACGCGATATCGCTCTTTTAGTGAAGGATGATGTTACCGTAAAGCGTATTGAGGACGTTATACGAAAAGCCGCCGGGAAACTGCTTGAAAAGGTGAGTCTTTTCGACGTCTATAAGGGCCCGCAGGTGGCGGAAGGCAAGAAGAGCGCGGCTTTCAATTTGATTTATCGTTCGCCTGAACGAACATTGACCGATGAAGAGGTCGGCGCGGAGCACAATAAAATGCTTTCGGCGCTCGAAAATGAGCTTGGCGCCGTTTTGCGCGATTCGTAGTTGACATACATGTTCGCCGGTTGAGCAGTCACCCTCGGGAGGATTGATATGGAGAAGGTAAGCGTCAAAATATACGGGCAGGAGTATACGGTTACAGGTGAGAAAACTCAGAGCTATATGGCGCGGGTGGCCGCCTATGTCGACGAAAAGATGAAACAGCTTTCGGGTGTTCTTCCGAACGGCTCAGTATCGGAGCTTGCTTCCTTGGCGGCGGTAAATATCGCGGATGAACTGTTTACGAACGAGTACAGTGCAGACGAGGTCAAAAACAGAAACGAACAGCTTGAAAATGACACGCAGCATTACATATCCCTGTGGGAGGAGGCCAAGAAGAGTTTTCTCCACTACAAGGAAGAGTCACAGAATTTGCACGGAGCGAATGATGAATTGCAAGGCCGATTCGACTCGACGCGAGATGAGGCGGAACGACTGACGAATCTTGTTCACGCGCTTGAAGACAGGGTGAACGTACTTGAGGGCGAAAAGGAGAGCCGGATCGCAGAGTTGTTGGCGCGAGAGGTCGAGAGGGACGGTTTTTCCGAACGGATTCGCGAGCTTGAAAGCAAGAACAGGGAAATCGAGAGCGGTTTTTTCGATCTCCAAATGGAGAATATTCAGCTCAAAGGAGAGATAGAACGCTACCGACGGATGGTGGAGTAGTTGACCTTCAGGAGAGAATACCGCATACTCGAATACGATAAGATTTTGGATATGCTGGCCGACGCGGCCTCGTCCGATATCACGCGGCGTGAGATAACAGCGCTTGAACCGGCCTGCTCGCGGTATACGGTTAAGCGGCGCTTGGCCGAAACAACGGAGGCCGTCGCCGTAATCATGCGGAAAGGCAGTCTGCCTGTCGGCAATTTTCCCGATGCAGACGCCGCCGCGCTGCACGCCGAAAAAGGCGGCTCGCTCAGCATGAAGCAGCTGCTTGATATCGCTTTCTGCCTTGAAACCGCGCGAAAGGCCGCACGATTTTTGAGCGGCGACCTGCCCGCGATTCCCATACTCTCGGATATCGGTGAAGCCATAGCCGTACACAAAGCGCTTGAGGACAGGATCAGGAACGCCATAATTTCGGAAAACGAGATGGCGGACGGCGCCGATCCGGAGCTTCGCCGTATACGCAGGAATATCGCGCGTCAAAACGAGGCGATTCGCGCGAAGCTCGACCAAATTATTACAAGACCCGGAAACAGGGATATACTGCAGGATTGCATCATTACTGTACGCGGGGGACGCTATGCCGTGCCGGTGAAGCAGGAATACAGAACTGTCTTCCCGGGTATCATACACGACCGGTCGTCTACAGGCGCGACGCTGTTTATAGAACCGCAAGCCGTCGTGAATATGAATAATGAATTGCGCGAGCTCGAAATTCGCGAAGAACGTGAAGTTGAACGCATTTTGGCCGCTATATCCGCGGAAGTTGCGGACTGCTCCCGCGATATCATGAACAATCAGAAACTGCTTACGGAGCTTGACTTCATATTTGCCAAGGGTAAGCTGTCGGCGGACATGAGAGCGACGGAGGCGAGAGTCAATACAGAGGGGTTTTTGCGCGTCAAGAATGGCAGACACCCTCTGATTCCGCGTGAAAAGGTCGTGCCTGTCAGCCTGAGTATGGACGCGAATTGCAGGACGCTCATCATAACCGGCCCGAATACGGGCGGCAAGACTGTAACGCTCAAGACGACGGGGCTGTTCATATTGATGACAGAGGCGGGCTTGCACGTTCCCGCCGACGATGGAACGGAGATACCGCTGACGGAACAGGTATTCGCGGACATAGGCGACGAGCAGAGCATAGAGCAGAGCCTGTCCACGTTTTCGTCGCATATGAAAAATATAGTAGACATCACGAACCGCGGCGGCGCGGGCTCGGTCGCCCTGCTTGATGAACTTGGCGCCGGAACTGATCCCGCCGAGGGCGCCGCGCTCGCCATAGCCATACTTGAGCGGCTGAAATCGCGCGGTGTAATGACGATAGCCACCACGCATTATTCGGAGCTGAAAAAATTCGCCGTCGCGACCGAGGGCGTCGAAAACGCGTCCATGGAGTTTGATCTCGAAACGCTGAGTCCGACGTTCAAACTCAGAACGGGCGCGCCCGGGCGTTCCAACGCGTTTGAAATATCGAAGAAACTCGGATTGCCCTCCGAGATCACAGACAGAGCCGCAGGTCTTCTTTCGGGCGATGATATACGCTTTGAATCTGTGATTCGTTCTATAGAAGAGGATCGCAAAGCGGCCGAGCGCGAGCTTGACGACGCGACAGCGTTGAAATGCAGACTCAAAGATCGCGAACGGGAGCTTGAGTCCGAACGTACAAAGCTTGATGAGAAACGGGCGTCAATATTGGAAGCGGCCAAGGACGAGGCTCGGGATATTATACGTGAAGCGAAAGAATTGACGGACGAGCTCCGGCGTGAGCTTAAGGAATTGCCGCTTATGACGGACGAAAAAGAGCGGAACCGCAGACTCGAAACAGGCAGGAAACGCCTGCGCGAGCTTGACGGCAAACATCGCGGCCGCGCGGTCGCGATGCCTGTAAATCCGAGCCCCGTAGATCCGGCGCTGTTGAGAGTCGGCGACCGCGTCAAGGTGCTGTCACTCGCGCAGAACGGCGAAGTTATGAGTCCGCCGGACGAGAGAGGGGATGTGCAGGTACAGCTCGGACGCATGAAGATCAGCGTGGCGGCGGATCGGCTGATGCGGCTTGACGGCGGCGCGGCGACGCGTTCCGCGAAAGGCGTTTCGCGCGCGGCGGGTTACGGCGCGCTGTACAGCAGTAAGGTCAAATCCGTGTCGCCGAGCGTTAACGTGCATTTTATGAACCTCGACAGCGCGCTGACCGATGTGGACAAATATCTTGACGACGCCTTTATCGCGGGCTTGGGCGAGGTGAGCATTATACACGGCCGAGGGGCCGGCATATTGCGCGACGGCATACGAAAGATGCTGAAGACCCATCCTCATGTGGCGGGTTTCCGTCGCGGAGAATATAACGAGGGGGGCGACGGCGTGACCGTATGCACGCTTAGGTAACTACTCGAACGCCACGCCATGCAATAAGTTTCGGAGGAATATGTGCTGAATTTTAAGGAAGAGATTGCGAAATTGTTAGATGTTCGCGTTACGGGCATGAGCGCGGACGAGATACGCGAAACGGTAGAGATTCCGCAGGACAGCAGGATGGGCGACTACGCTTTTCCGTGTTTCAAATTGGCAAAAGCGCTGCGAAAGGCCCCGCCTTTGATCGCGCTCGACATAGCGAAAAGTCTCGGCGCCGAAGGGTTGTTTGAGCGGGTTGAGGCGGTCAACGCCTATGTGAACATGTTCTTGAAAAAATCTGTGCTCACAGCCGCGGTTTTGTCGGCGGCAATTGCGGAAGGCGAGCGCTTCGGCGGCGCCGATATCGGCGCCGGGCGCAAGGTAATAGTGGAATTTTCTTCACCCAATATAGCCAAACCTTTCCATATCGGGCATATAAGAAGCACGGTTATAGGGAACGCCGTCAACAATATATACGCCTTTCTCGGCTATGATACGGTGCGCGTGAATCATCTCGGAGACTACGGCACGCAGTTCGGAAAGATGATCGTAGCCTATAGGCGTTGGGGCGACAGGGCTGAAGTGGAACTTCGGCCGATCAGGAGTCTGCTTGCGTATTACACTAAATTTCACGAAGAGGCGGAAAAGGACGCGGGGCTCGAAGACGAGGCCAGACGCGCTTTCGCGAGACTCGAACGAGGCGAGAAGGAAGAACGCGAGCTGTGGCAATGGTTTCGCGACGAAAGTCTCAAGGAATTCAACCGCGTGTACGCCATGCTCGGTATAAGCTTCGATTCACTGGCGGGTGAGAGTTTCTATTCGGACAAGATGGATCGCGTGCTCGATATGCTAAAAGAAAAGGGTTTGCTCAAGGAATCCGACGGCGCGCGCATAGTCGATCTCTCGGCTTTCGACATGCCTCCGGCGCTTATCACGAAGAAGGACGGCTCGACGCTGTATATAACGCGCGACATAGCGGCCGCGATCTATCGCAAGGAGCAATACGGCTTCCATAAGAATCTGTATATAGTCGCCTCGCAGCAGAACCTTCATTTCAAGCAATGGTTTAAGATCATAGAGCTTTTGGGTCTCGGTTGGGCCGATGAATGCGTGCATATTCCGTTCGGGCTCGTGAGTCTCGACGACGGCACAATGTCCACGCGCGCGGGCCGCGTCGTATTCCTTGAGGATGTGTTGAACCGCGCTATAGAAAAAACGCGGGAAATCGTTATAGAAAAAAACGTGAACACGGACAACGCGGATGAGACGGCGCGGCAAGTCGGCGTCGGAGCGGTCATATTTCAGGAGCTGTCGAACAACAGAATCAAGGATTATGTGTTTTCATGGGACAAGATATTGAATTTCGAGGGAGAAACGGGCCCTTACGTGCAGTACAGTCACGCGCGCGCGTCAAGCGTTCTGCGCAAGGACGATACAGCGCGGAACGCGGCTCTTTCAGGCGCGGACGCGCTCGATTTTTCGTATATAGCGTGTGAAAGCGCGTACGAGCTCACGAAGTTGATATACCGTTTTCCGGACGCGGTGCTTGAAGCCGGGGAAAAGTACGAACCTTCTATCGTGACGCGGCATATCGTGGACGTCGCGCAGGCTTTCAATAAGTTCTATCACGACGAGCATATCCTGACGGACGACGAGACCGAAAGAAAAGCGAAGCTTGCGCTCGTGTTCGCCGCGAAGCAGACGCTCGGAAACGGTCTGCGCCTGCTCGGCATGGCCGCCCCGGAGAGGATGTAGACATGCAATATACAGGGAGCGTCTACAGGCCGCCCAGCGAGGCGTACAGCCTGATCATTCAGGTTACGCTCGGCTGCGCGCACAACGGCTGTACGTTTTGCGGCATGTTCAAGGACAAATCGTTCAGCCTGCGGAATGAAGAAGATATATTCCGTGATCTTGAGGAATCGCGGCGTATGTTCAGACGCGTGGAACGCGTATTCTTGGCGGACGGCGACGCGCTCGTTCTCAAGAACGATAAATTGCTGCGAATATTGGAGAAAATAAAGACGCTGTTTCCGGAGTGCGAGCGCGTCGGCATATACGGTTCTCCGCAGGATGTTCTGCGCAAGACTCCCGGAGAACTTGCCGCGCTTAGGAATGAAGGTCTGGGCATAGTGTATATCGGCGCGGAATCCGGCAGCGACAAGGTGCTCACCGATATAAAAAAGGGCGCGACGCGCGCGGAGATCACGGAATCCATTGTGAAGACGGAGAATGCCGGCATACCCGCCTCCGTTACATTTATTTCCGGTCTCGCGGGACAAGACGGTTGGCGGGATCACGCCGCCTTATGCGGAACTATGATATCTGAGGCGGCGCCTTCGTACATCGGGCTTTTGACGCTTATCGCCGAGCCGCCGGCGCCGTTGTTCGCCGACATAGCGGCCGGACGATTCAAGCTGTTGACGCCCGTGCAGGTTGTGGAGGAAACGCGGCTTATGCTGCAGCACATAGATATCAAGGGGCGCGATTGTGTGTTCCGCAGCAATCACGCTTCAAATTATGTCTCGCTGCGCGGCACGCTGCCCTCCGATAAAGATAGCATGATAGCCCGGCTCGACGCGGCTCTGCGTGATGCCGGAGGATTGAAGGACGAGCGTTTTCGTATGTTATAACGGAGCGGCTTTTGGAGCGGACTATGTCTTCATTCGGTATATTCGGAGTGTCATGCGACGGCGGTTCGGCGCCGCTTTCGGATACGTTGCCCGTAGATTTTACGACGCGTTCCGATCACGTTGGCGTGTATCTGAATAAATACGCGGCGAGCTTTGTATTTGATACATTTTCCGAGGATTTTTTGACGCGGGGCGATATTCTTTTCCTGCGGGACGTACCTATTCCGTTGCGCCGTGAGGATATCGACGCGTTCCGTTCGCGAGACGGTCTGCCTGTCGCACGTGTGGCCGGCAATATGGCGCGCGTGGTCGGCGCGTCTCCTGCGTTCCCGTACACGAAAGTATACGTTGAATTTTTACGCCGCTGTATGGGGGAAGAATCGGCTTCGGCGCTCGTAGGCGAAGCCGAGAGCGCCTTGAAACGCGGATCGTATGACGCGGCCTGCATACTGCTTCGCGCCGCGCTGTGCGCGGCGCCGCAGAACATAGCCGCCATGTACGGGTACGCGCGTGTGTGCAGGGATATGTATTTGGCGGGAGACGACGAAGATTATGTGGGGCGTTTTAAGGCGGAAGCTTTGGAATATTTCGAGTTGACGACGGAGACGTATCCAAGTTTTCCGGAAGCGCATTATTACCTTGGCTACGCCTACCTGAACATGGGCCTGTACAGTAAGGCTCATTCGGTGTGGATGCGTTATCTCAAATATTCATCACACGCCGAGGATTGCCGCGAGATAAAAGCGCGCCTGCGGCAGCTTGCCGATCCTATAAAAATAGAGTGCGGCTGCAACGCGGTTTTGTCAGGGCGCTTCGATGAAGGACGTTCCTTTTTGGAGCCGTATTCAGAAAACGGGTACAGTGATCATTGGCCGCTTTTCTATTATCTCGGCATGGCGTATGCCGGCTTGGCTCGCAGGGATGAAGCCGCAGCCATGTTCAAGCGGAGTTTGGCGCTGAACCCCTCTCACACAGAGAGCATGAATGAATTGGCCGATATATATGAGACCGGCGGCGAAACGGAACTCTCCGAGAAATATCGCAGAAAGGCCGACTTGATCAGGAGAGGCGGTCATACGCGTGAAAGGAGTGAAGGAGGATGAATGAAAAGAGACTTTTGACGGGCAATGAAGCTGTAGCGCTCGGCGCTTGGGAAGCGGGTTTGCTGTTTGCGTCGGCTTATCCGGGAACGCCGAGTACAGAGATATTGGAGAATCTGGCAAATTACAAAGAAGATCTGTATTGCGAATGGGCGCCTAATGAAAAGGTGGCTTTTGAGGCCGCCATCGGCGCGTCGCTGGCCGGCGTACGCTCGCTCGTCGCTATGAAGCACGTTGGCGTAAATGTTGCGGCGGATCCCCTGTTCACGTTTTCTTACACCGGCGTGAACGGCGGATTTGTGCTGATTTCGGCCGATGATCCCGGTATGCACAGTTCCCAGAACGAACAGGATAACCGCAATTACGCCGCGGCCGCTCGCATACCGATGCTCGAACCGTCGGACAGCGCGGAGGCGAAGGAATTCGTGAAGTTGGCGTTCACGATCTCCGAGAAGTTCGACTGTCCCGTCATGCTGCGTTTGACGACGCGCGTATGCCACAGCAAGAGTATCGTGACGCTCGGCGCGCGCGTCCCCGTTCCCGTGATTCCGTACAAGCGCAACATAGCGAAGTATGTGGCGACGCCCGCGAACGCTAAGCTTATGCGCGAGCGCATGGAGGAACGTGAGAAATCGCTTGCGGTTTATTCGAACGGCGTCTCCGTGAACGTCGCGGAATACAGCGGACGTAAGGTCGGCGTCGTCTGCGCGGGCGTCGCGTATCAGTACGCGCGCGACGCCTTTGGGAACGACGCTTCCTACCTGAAATTGGGTATGACGTACCCAATGCCTATTGAACTTGTGAGGACTTTCGCCTCCAATGTCGACACGCTTTATGTGGTCGAGGAGCTTGATCCGTATATGGAGCGCATGATCAAGGCCGCCGGCATAGATTGCGTCGGAAAGGAACGCGTACCCGCGACGGGCGAATTGGACGCGGATATATTGCGAAAGTCCGTATTCGGTCTCGTTCCCAATACACTTCGCGCGGATACGGCCGCAGCGCCGAGACCGCCTTCCCTGTGCGCCGGCTGTCCTCACACAGGGATATTCTATGTGCTGTCCAAGAAGAAGAACGTCATGGTTACAGGCGATATAGGCTGCTATACGTTGGCGTCGGCGCCGCCGCTTTCCGCGATAGATTCATGCTTTTGTATGGGCGGCGGAATCAGCGCCGGTCACGGCGCGGCCGCGGCTTTCAGCCGCGCGGGTTCTCCGCAAAAGGTCGTGGCCGTCATAGGCGATTCCACGTTCTTCCACTCCGGGGTAACGAGTCTGATGGACGCCGTATACAATAAGGGAAGCAGCGTTTCCGTGATCTTGGACAACCGTACGACGGGCATGACGGGGCATCAGGAAAATCCGGGCACGGGTTTTACCCTGATGGGAGAGGAAACGGCGGAGGTTGATATACCCGCGCTTTGCAAGGCGCTCGGCGTGAAAGGACAGAACATCTACATAGTCGACCCTTTGATATTGGCCGAAGTGGATGCCGCGCTCGAGGACGCGCTCGCCAAGGACGAACCGACTGTAATAATAGCGCGCCGGCCCTGCGTTTTAAAAAAGTTCAGCGCGGCGGACAAGAGCGAATTTGACCTTTCTCCGCGCAGTTTGGTCATAGACGGGTCGATGTGCGTGAAATGCGGAGTATGCGTGAAGACGGGCTGTCCCGCCATCCGCTCCGCCGAAACTGTTTCAATAGATAAGGCTGTTTGCACGGGCTGCGGGATATGCGGACAGGTCTGCATGTTCGGCGCGATAGGCCCGTATGCGGAAGGAGGAGACGGGGCATGAAGGATGTAACCGGTATACTCCTTGTCGGCGTAGGCGGACAGGGAACCATATTGGCAAGCAAAATACTGTCCGACGGTCTGCTTGAAAAGGGCTTCGATGTGAAGATGTCCGAGATTCACGGTATGTCGCAGCGCGGCGGCAGCGTCAGCACGCAGATACGCTTTGGGAAAAAGGTGTATTCGCCCATTATAGGAAAGGGAGAAGCGGATATTATCGTGGCGTTTGAAAAGATGGAGGCGCTGCGGTGGTTTGAATATCTGAGACCCGGCGGCAGGATGGTGATAAACGACTTTGAAATACCGTCCGTTCCCATACTCATGGGCGCTTTGAAATATCCCGAGGGTGTATTGGCGGAGCTTTCGGCCAAGGCTGAAACGTCGGTCTGCAGGGCGTCGGAAATCGCGGCGGAGCTCGGTAACGCCAAAGCTATGAACGTCGTACTGCTTGGAGCGCTTGTAAGCGCTCTCGGCATGGAAGGTATGGATTGGAAATCCATTATATCGCGCAATGTAAAGAAGGGTTTTGAGGATATGAACGTAAAGGCATTCGGCGAGGGGGTGAAGCGGGCGTGAGTTTGCAGCCCGCGCGAGGTGAAAGGCCGTCGGCGCGCCCCGTCGCCGCAAGTCCGGCCGTTCCGCAGCGACGCGCCGTTGCGGCAAAGCAGACCGCGTCTCCGCGCCGGGACGGCGATTGGAACGCGTTTCTCGTGTCGCGAGCCGAAGTGCTCAGTAAGGCCAAGTCCGCGCGCCGTCGTCGGTTCGTTGTGTTCTTTATTATATTTTTTCTCGTGTTTGCGTCTGAGCCTATACGCGAATACGCGTCCGAAAGATATCCGTATGCGACCTTGTCCTCGGCGCTTGTCGGGTCGAAAGCATATATCAAAGAGATACCCCGTAAATTCATGAATGTTTTTGTAAAGGATGGGAACGAACGTCCGAGCGAAAACGAGTCGTCCTCAGAGGGGTTTGGCGGATCAAGCGACGCGAATTCGAGTTTCAGCGTGGCGTCACTGCACAGCAGCGCCGCGATACTGGCAAATTTTGATACCGGGAGCGTGCTTTTGAAGAAAAACGCGGATATAATGGTCTACCCGGCTTCGCTGACGAAGATCATGACCGTACTTATCGCCTTAGAGCGGCGTGACGCTCTGCCTTACGCCATGGTCATAGATCCCGGGCTGCTGCAGCCGCTCTATGACGCGGATTCCACTATGGCGGGGTTTTTGCCGGGCGAAGAGGTCAGGACTTTGGATTTGATGTACGGCGCGCTGTTGGTTTCGGGCGGCGAATGCAGCGTGACGCTCGCGGAGGCCATAGCGGGCTCCGAGGAAAATTTTGCTGTTTTGATGAACGAGCGCGCGCGTGAGCTTGGCATGCTTGACACGCATTTCACAAACTCGACGGGACTGCACGACCCCGAGCACTATTCCACCGTTCGCGATATGGCAAAGCTGCTCTTGCGCGCCCTCGAAAATGAAGAGTTTGAAGAGATGTTCACAACAGTGGAATACGAAACTTCCCCGAGCAATCTCCGCGGATACGGCATAACTATGACGAACAATATATTCGCGCGCATAAGAACCGTTGAATTTGACGGCGGACGCATATTGGGAGGTAAGACGGGGTGGACGGGAGACGCGGGTCAGTGTCTCGCGTCATTTGCCGAAAAGGACGGTAATCGCTACATATTCGTTTCTACCGGCAACGGCGTGGAACCGAACGGCGTCGCCTACAATTTTGAAGACGCGCTAAACGCATATGAGAACGCTATACGAAGACATTGATGAACTGTAACGGGAAAACCGGAGGTAGCATTATGATTTCGGAGCAAATGGCCGCGCTCGTGAGCGGAAACGGCGCCATACGCGCTATGTTCGAGGAAGGGAGCAGGCTTGCCGCTTTGTACGGCCGTGAAAACGTCTTTGATTTCAGTCTCGGCAATCCAAATTTTCCGGCGCCCGCAGATGTGCGCCGAGCCATAGTCGAGACGCTCGACGGCGAAGATTCCGTACTCGTACACGGCTATATGAGCAACGCGGGCTACGCGGATGTGCGCGGCGATGTGGCGAGGTCGCTCAACGGGCGTTTTGGAACTGCGTTCGGAGAAAATAACATCATCATGTCTGTCGGAGCGGCGGGCGGTCTGAACGTGGTATTGAAAACATTGCTTAACCCCGGCGACGAAGTCGTCGTATTCGCGCCGTATTTTGTCGAATATGGGAATTACGTCAAAAATTACGGCGGTAAGCTCATCGTCGTGCCGCCTGATACCGAGTATTTTATGCCGAACGCGCAACGCTTAAAAGCGGCGCTGACGCCGAGAACGAAGGCTGTAATAGTTAATTCACCGAACAATCCGACGGGCGTCGTGTATTCCGAGGAAACGATAAAGGGTATCGCTGCGGTTCTTGAAGAGGCCCGGTGTGAACACGGCGCGGATATATATATCATATCGGACGAGCCGTACCGCGAGCTCGTTTATGACGGCGCCGTCGTTCCGTATATTACGAAATTTTACCCCAATACTATTGTGTGCTATTCGTGGTCAAAGTCGCTTTCGCTGCCCGGCGAGCGCATCGGTTATATAGTTGTGCCGAGTGAAGCGCAAGATTACAGTCTCGTCTACGACGCCGCCTGTATCGCCACGCGCGTGCTCGGTTTTGTTAACGCGCCTTCGCTCATGCAGCGCGCGGCGGCCAAGTGTCTCGGCGCAAATGTCGATACAGACGCCTATGACAGAAACCGAAGACGTTTGTACGAAGGGCTCAAGAGTCTCGGTTTCTCCTGCGTATTTCCGAGCGGCGCTTTTTACCTGTGGATGCAGAGCCCGCTGCCGGACGCCGAATTTGCCGAAGCCGCGAAAAAACAGAATATCCTGCTCGTTCCGGGCATTTCGTTCGGCTGCCCCGGTTACGCGCGGCTCGCGTATTGCGTTTCGCCGGATACTGTGGAACGCTCGCTGCCGGCCTTCGCGCGGCTCGCGTCGGAATGTTTTTAGCAGGTCGGTAGTTTAGCCCCAAAATCGTTGCAATTCCGCTTATCATATGCTACAATTGCATTATGGATATCAGAGAAGCGGAGCGGCGGGATTTGATTCCGCTGCTTGAATTATATTGGCATCTGCACGGCAATCCCATACCGCTTACGGACGCCGGCGTCGAAGAACTGTGGCGTCGCATATTGTCGGACGGCAATCATCATATACTGCTTGGCTTTGTCTGCGGCGAGCTCGTTTCGTCGTGCGTGCTCCTGATCGTACCCAACCTGACGCATGCGCAGAGGCCGTATGCGCTCATAGAAAATGTGGTTACGCACGAAAGGCATAGGGGCAGGGGATACGCGACGCGGCTGCTCGCTTTCGCGGGAGAGCTGGCCGAGAAAGAAAGCTGCTATAAGATCATGCTTATGACGGGTTCCAAGGACGACGCCGTGCTCGGTTTTTATGAGCGCGCGGGATATGACCGGCACGACAAGACGGGCTTT
Source organism: Eubacteriales Family XIII. Incertae Sedis bacterium (assembly GCA_031266025.1). GTDB lineage: Bacteria > Bacillota > Clostridia > Peptostreptococcales > Anaerovoracaceae > JAITLA01. The sequence goes on along the minus strand of JAISBV010000028.1, from coordinate 21,439 downwards.
ATCCGCTGGCTTTAACGCCGGGCAGCCGGGAAAACTTGACATCGGGGCTCATATAAGGTAGAATATGCCTGTCGCCGGCTTCGAAAAGGCGATGTTTGTATTGTTTGGGAGGGAATATGTTCAAAAATTTATCCGGCGAGCCGATCGCGGATGTGCAGAATCGTCAAGCGCAGTCGTGGGAGGATGAAGACCTGCTCTCGCGGTGTGTCGCGGTTCGTGACGGCGGGCCGCGTTTTGTGTTTTACGAAGGGCCGCCGACTGCGAACGGCCGGCCGGGCATACATCATGTGATAGCTCGCACGCTCAAAGATTCCGTGTGCCGCTACAAGACAATGCAAGGGTTTCAGGTCAGGCGTAAGGCGGGTTGGGACACCCATGGTCTGCCCGTCGAGATAGAAGTAGAAAAAGAGCTCGGCCTGTCCGCGAAGAAAGACATCGAAAGTTACGGTATGCGTGAGTTCAACGCCAAATGCCGCGAATCCGTATTCAAATATGAAGGCATGTGGCGCGAAATGAGCAAACGCATGGCCTTTATGGCCGACATGGACAATCCCTACATCACACTTGACAACGATTATATCGAAACGGAATGGTGGATACTGAAGGAATTCTTTGACGCGGGTTTGATATACGAGGGGCATAAAGTGCTGCCTTACTGTCCGCGCTGCGGCACGGGGCTCGCTTCGCACGAGGTGGCGCTCGGCTACAAGGAGGTCAAGACCAACACCGTCGTCGCGAAATTCAAAAGATCGGACGAGGACGCGTATTTCCTCGCGTGGACGACGACGCCTTGGACTCTCGCTTCCAACGTATCCCTGACCGTCGGTTCCGACGTCGTGTATATAAAGGCCCGCGTCACGAAAGACGGTGAAAATTCAGGGCGCGTGTTTTATGTTGCCGAAGCGTTGGCGGACAGGACGCTCGGCGAGGGCGCTTATGAGGTATTATCCCGCATGAGCGGCCGTGAGCTCGAACACGTTTCATATGAAAGGCTCATGCCTTTTGTTGAAGTTGACAAGAAAGCTTTTTATGTAACCTGTGCGGATTACGTGACGACGGAGGACGGCACGGGCATAGTGCATACGGCGCCGGCCTTCGGCGAGGACGACTACAATACGGGCAGACGTTACGGTCTGCCGGTTCCGAATCCCGTGGACGAGGAAGGCAAATACACCGCGACCCCTTGGGCCGGGCGCTTTGTGATGGAGGACGGTCTTGACGTCGATATCATAAAATGGCTTGCGTCAGAGGGCAAACTTTTCGCGCGCGAAAAAATGGAGCACAATTACCCTCACTGTTGGCGCTGTGGCACGCCATTGATTTATTACAGCAAGCCAAGCTGGTATATAGAGATGACAAAGCTCAAGGACACGCTTGTCGAAAACAACAACGGTATTAACTGGTTCCCTGATTTCGTTGGAGAAAAGCGCTTCGGTAATTGGCTCGAAAACGTGAACGATTGGGCGATATCGCGCAACCGCTACTGGGGCGCGCCCATACCCGTCTGGCGCTGCGGCGGCTGCGGGCATTTGACCTGCGTGGGCTCACGCAAAGAACTAAAGGAACGGGCGACGGCGCCGGTCAGCGACGGCATAGAGCTGCACAGGCCCTATGTGGACGAGGTGCGCATACGCTGCGACGCGTGCGGCGGGGATATGGAGCGCATACCGGAGGTCATGGACTGCTGGTTTGACAGCGGCGCTATGCCCTTTGCCCAGCATCACTATCCGTTCGAGAATTCGGAGAACTTCGACGGCGAGATGTTTCCTGCCGATTTCATATGCGAAGGCATAGATCAGACCCGCGGCTGGTTTTATTCGCTGCTTGCGATTTCTGCGTTTGTCAAGAAAGCGTCGCCCTACCGCAATTGCCTTGTGAATGATCTGATACTTGACAAGGACGGCAAGAAGATGTCCAAAAGCAAGGGCAATACTGCGGATCCTTTCGAGCTTTTCGACCGATACGGCGCGGACGCAACGAGGTGGTATCTGCTGTACGCTTCCCCGGCTTGGTCGCCGACGCGCTTCGACGAAGAGGCTTTGAAAGAGCTTTCGGGCAAATTTTTCGGAACGCTGCGCAACGTCTATCATTTTTTCGCGCTCTATTCGAATCAGGACGGTATGGATCCGAGGACATTCGGCGCGAGTACGGCGGAGCGTCCCGAGCTTGACCGCTGGATACTGTCGAAGTACAACAGGCTGATTTCGGAGGTCACGGAGGAAATGGATCGTTACGATCATATGAAGGCCGTGCGCAAGATACAGTATTTCGTCGTCGAGGATCTGTCGAATTGGTTTATAAGGCGGGCGCGCAGACGCTTTTGGGCCGAGCGTTCGGACGACGACAAGAAATCCGTCTACGAGACGACGTGGGAAGTGCTCAAAGGCGTATCTATGCTGCTCGCGCCGTTTGCGCCCTTCCTGAGCGACGAGATATACCGCAAGCTTACGGACGGGGACTCCGTGCATTTGTCATTCTATCCGGCGCCGGACGAGACCCTTTTGGACGACGCTATCGAAGAACGCATGGATCTCGTCAGGGATTTGACGGCTCTCGGGCGCGGCGCTCGCGAAAAGGAGCGCATCAAGGTCAGGCAGCCGCTCTCGAAGATACTCATAGACGGGAAGTACGAGACTCTGATCGGAGACATGACGGCATTGCTCAAAGAGGAATTGAACGTCAAAGAGGTCGTATTCGAAAACGATCTCGGCAAATACATGGATTTTAGCCTTAAACCCAATTTCAAGACTGCGGGGCCCTCGCTCGGCGCCAAGATGAAAGCCTTTGCCGCGGCCCTCGCCAATGCGGACGCGGCGGCGGTGCACGCGTCGCTTGCCAAGGAGGGCTTTGCGGAAATCGAAACCGAGGGCGAGAATTTGCGCGTCACGGAGGATTTTCTCGATGTGCGGATAAGCGCGAAGGACGGCTTCACGGTAGAGATGGAAAACAATCTGTTCACGATACTTGACACGGGGCTCACACCGGAACTCATATCCGAGGGTCTGGCGAGGGAGTTTGTTTCCAAGGTGCAGCAGATAAGAAAACAGCGTGATTTTGAGCTGATGGATCGTATTCGAATCGTATACGACGGCGACGACGCGGTGCGCGCCGCCGCCCGGGCTCACGCGGAATATATCAAGAAGGAAACGCTCGCGCTCGAACTCCTCGAGGGCGACGCAGCGGATCGCTTCGATTTGAACGGCCGCGACACAGGGCTGTACGTGGCAAAGGCGTGACAGAAAACGAAAAAACACGGCTCAAGGACATGACATACGATGAACTCGAGGGCTTTTTCTCCGGCATGGGGGAAAAGCCTTTTCGCGCTTCACAGCTCTTTAACCGCATGTACGCGGGCGCGGCCGTCTCTTTCGGCGATATGACGAATTTGCCGGCGGAGCTTCGGCGCAGACTTGAAGAAAATGCGGCGCTCTTTACGCTTCGGACGCGCAAGGTTCTCGTTTCAAGGATGGACGGCAGCAGGAAATACGTGTTTGAAACCGCAGACGGCAACTTGGCGGAAAGCGTATTCATGCGGTACGACTACGGGAACTCCGTCTGCGTTTCGTCGCAGGCCGGCTGCCGCATGGGCTGCGAGTTCTGCGCGTCGGGCCTTTCGGGTCTCGTGCGCAACCTGAGCTCCGGGGAGATGCTCGATCAGGTACTGCTCGCGGGCGCGGACGCGGGCGAACGGGCGGGCCGCGTCGTTGTTATGGGCGTCGGCGAGCCGCTCGACAATTTCGACGAGCTCAAGCGTTTCGTGGAAACGGCGGGCGATTCGCGCGGTCTTCATATGGGTAGGCGCAATATAACGGTGTCCACCTGCGGGCTCGTTCCCGGAGTGGAGCGTATGGCGAAAGAATTGCCGCAGGTTGGTCTGGCGATATCCCTTCACGCGCCGAACGACGCGCTGCGCGATAAGCTGATGCCCGTGAACAAGCGCTACAACGTGGCGTCCGTGCTCGAAGCGGCGCGCGCGCATATAGCGATCACGGGCCGGCGCGCGACGTTCGAGTACGCGCTCATAAAGGGCCTGAACGACGACACGGCCTGCGCTGCGGAGCTCGCGCGCCGCCTGCGCGGCATGAACTGTCATGTGAATCTCATACCGTTGAACCGCGTGGACGAAACAGGCTTCCGCGCCGGCGGACGCGCCGAAACGGAGCGTTTTCGCGCCGTGCTCTCGGAGACCGGCATACAGACGACGATCAGGCGCGGTCTCGGGTCGGACATAAAAGCCGCCTGCGGACAGCTCCGGGCCTTACCGAAATGAAGAAACAGCTCCCGGCCATACTCCCTTTGAGCTGCAAAATCATCGACTACAGTCGATGATTTTATGCGATTTTTTCAACATATTCTTTATGCAGACAAAATCATAGTGTATAATAAGCATATCGCGCCAATTATTCGATCCGGTAAAACCGTTTGCTCAATTTGTTAATTCGTTGAGCTTGACCGTAAGTATAACACCCTGTGTTTCCTTGAAATCGGCTATGGGTGACGATGTCAATGATAACAACGTGTTTCGGATAATTGTCTTCGATTAAGTCTTGGAAATACCGTATTGCTTGCTACGAAAAACTTGCGTCTTCATCTGATGTAAAAAAGTAAAGTTCCGTCAAAAACGAAAATATCAGGAGGGCATCATGAAAAAACAAATCACTTCCATAGCGCTGACTGCGGTCATGGTACTTGCGCTTGTACCGTTCGGCGCGGCATCCGCGTTTGCGGCGACAAGCCCGTCATTCCATATTGAACATGAATTGGAACTTGAAGACGGTGCGACCTTACTCTTTTCTCAAAAACCTGTTCAAGTTCTGTCCGGGAACGAGTATTGGCAAGGAATCGCATATGTTTTACCCGTAGGCACAAAGATTGCTCAGAAGTTAAACGGCGAATTGGTTTCGCTGCAGGTATTCGGTGAAACCGGGATAACCGGCAAAACGCTTACTTTTTACGGTGACGCGGCGACAGAGATTACATTGACGCCGGACATGACCAATGATAAAAACGGCGTCCGAGTCAATGGGTCGAACGGGGGATTAACTGTATTTTTAAGCGAAAGCCCAAATCCGCTTGCCGAAACACCGAGTTTTGACGTTAAATTTCGTCTCGCTTCGGAAGACTTTGAAAATGCGCATGGGCTGTTGCTGTTCTCAGAGGAACCGGTCGATACCGTTGGATTTTTCCCTCGATCAATTGAATCCGGCGGATATGTTTTCCCTGCAGGAACAAGAATCGCCTATACGGAAAATGATGTGCTTATGGAAATCAAAGTGTCGGGAGCGACGCCTTATCTTAACGGAAATTGGAGCTATGATCCGCTTTCCGGCGTTGCCAAAGAAATTGTTTTAACCGAAGAATTGGGCGCGGATGCACAGGGCTTGATTATCACCGGCTCGTCTATGGGAACGTCGTCTACGTCAACCAATGTGAATCATATATGGCAACGTGTTATGATAGAAGGCACAGCCGCCGCCGGAGTTTCCGAATCATTTCAAAAAGTATATGCATGGAATACGGAAATTTACAACTCCAAAAAATCAGACGCCGCGACATTGGCGTATTATCTTCTGCCATCCGCAAAAATACAGAGCAATGATGAACGCATTATTGAACTCGCCAATACGATAATAAAAACCAATAACAGCGATTACGAAAACGCATTAAGGATACACGATTGGGTAAGTTACAATATATGGTATGACGTAGATTCTTTCAACGGCATTACTCCACGCCGAGAAAATTCCGCCCTGAGTACATTGTCCGATAAATACGCCGTGTGCGAGGGATATGCGAATCTTACTGTTGCGTTGTTGCGAGCAACAGGTATATCGGCCAAGGTGGTCGATGGGCTTGCCGTGCTCGGTGAAGATATGCCGAACAACGCCGATGCTTTTTATAATTTCTCAAAGCGCTTGGATATGAACTTATTATACGAATTAGGCGTAAACAATGGGTGGCACGTTTGGACGGAAGCCTATATCGACGGCAAATGGCTCATCATGGATACTACTTGGAGCAGCGCGAATACCTACAAAGGCGGCAAATTTTCGGAGCAAGGAATCGACATGAGACATTTTGACATGACATTGCGAGAACTGTCTTACACTCACCGCATAGCGGATTCTCCCGATTATTCACTTCAAAACAATGATGCAATAAACAGTATTTCCACCGCCGCTGCATGGGCGCGGGAAGGCATAAGCAGCGCGATCACGAAGGGCTTTGTTCCCGCAGACATACAAAACAATTATGCGAGCGTCATCACGCGCCAAGAGTTCTGCCGCATGGCTGTAAGATTCGTTGAGTACAAGACAGGGAAAACGATAGACGCCATACTGCAAGAGAAAGGCCTGTCAACCGACGCCGGCGCTTTCTCCGATACAAGCGATCCCGATATACTTGCGGCTTACGCCCTCGGTATCACAAGCGGCACGGGCGATGGGAAGTTCAGTCCGAACGGGCAGTTCACCCGCGAGCAAGCGGCGACCATGCTGATGAATACCTGCAAGGCGCTTGGCACGGACGTGAGCAATCCCCCGACTTCAGATTTCACCGATCTCGGTTCAGCTTCGTCGTGGGCGGTGGACGGTATCAACTTTGTCCGCGCAAACGGAATCATGAGCGGCACAAGCACCGCCGGATCGGTGTTCACGCCGAAAACAACGTATACCCGGCAGGAGAGTATAGTTACATTCGACAGGATCAAATAGGGGCAGTTTATTTCGGCAAGGCTTTCAAGGCCCGCGGCTGTCCGCAGACAGCGCGGGCCTTGTCTTCGTTCAATTCCGGTCGTTCAACAGGAAGTCTTTGATATTCATATGCTTGATTCCGTTTAGGCTCATATTTACTTCATCCATAAAGATAATACAAACGGTTTTTGCAAAATCATCGACTGTAGTCGATGATTTTATGCGGTTTTTTCAACATATTCTTTATGCAAACAAAATCATAGTGTATAATAAGCATATCGCGCCAATTATTCGATCCGGTAAAACCGTTTGCTCGATCAGTGAGGAATAACAGAATAATGAATGTTATCACGCTTTATCACGGAACGATATACGATTTCGATGTGATTGAACCGAATCGCGGCAAACCGTTCAAAGATTTCGGGCGTGGATTTTATGTCAGCCGTACGGAATCGCAGGCGGAGCGAATCGCTATTCGTAACCGCAACTTTGAAAATGATTTGCTTATCGAGGCCGGCGGCGAACCGACGGCGCAAGCATGGTTTTGCACCTACGAGTTTGACGCCGATAATTTGAACCAAATGAACGTAAAAGAATTCACCGAACCAAGCGAGGAATGGGTACGTTTTGTCGTAAAAAACCGTTCCGAGCGTAACCGGCAGCACAACTATGACATCGTTATGGGCCCGACCGCAAACGATGATACAAATGTAGTTGTACAGGCGTTTTTGAATCGTATTTACGGCGACCCAAACAGCGAGCTTGCGATCCGAACTTTCTTGCAATATATCCTGCCCGGCAGATTGCCGTATCAAATGTTCTTTGGAACATCACGGGCTGTGTCACTGCTTCGATTCGTTAAAAGGAGGGCAATCCGATGATGCCTGACGAAAATGCTATAGCGTTTATCTTGAAGGTTCTGACGGCCAATGTCGCGGAGGAACTTGCACAACTTTCCGGAAAATCAACAACTGATGCTCTGCGTGATTTTATGGCGACCAAGACGTATAATGTATTGATGAAACCGAAGTCCCAACTCTATCGCGAGAGCCCTGCCTATGTGGTGGATATGGTTGAAGCCGAACAGTCAGGCGACCGGCAACGCTGGTTGGAGGTGTGATTATGAAAGTACATCCCGTTTTATTTCTGCAAACCGACGTTGCCAATGAATATATGCGCCGACATAACTTGACACCGCATGAGTTCGTTGAGCTTGACCGTAAGTATAACATCCTGCACTTTCTTGAAATCGGCTATGAACCGTTTCACCTTACGGGAACGCAGGGGCTTGTCGAAGAAGTCGAGGATTATATACGGCGGCGTGAAACATCTCACTAACGTATACCCGTCAAGAGAGTTCTGATATTTTGCCGTATTGATCGGAAATGCAGTAATGACCGGTTTTTTCATCACACCGTCAGGCGACATCGGCGTGGAGCACGGTATACCGTTTCCGGTCATAATGCGGTTCCGATCATTATCATTTGCTCAACCGAATGATATGACGTTTGAAATTTGCGGAGTATATGGCAATCTCTATTCCGACAAGAAGAGCTTAGACAGTTCGTGTGACGACGGCGCTGTAAATTGCCCCGGTTCAATGGGCTCACGCATATAGAAGCTGTGAAAATCGCTGCCGCCGGTTGCAGCCAGACCAAGAGTTGCCGCCGTTTCCCGAATTAACTCCGCTTCTTTGACCGAAGCGGAGTGATGGTACGCCTCAACGCCGAACAGACCTTCCTTCTTGAGGTCGAAAGCAATGTCCAAATTCCCTTGTTGCATGGGGTGCGCGAGTACGGGTAAGCCTCCCGCTTCTTTTATCATCCGAACCGCCTCGCGCGCGTCAATGTAACGGATGTCGAAATCACACGGTCCGCCGTTTTTGAATAAACGGTTATAATCGGCGAACAGGGATGCGGTTTGGTTTGTATCATAAAGACAGTGAAGGATATGCTGCTTGTAAATCACGTCCGAACGTACTGTTTTATGCCTTTGCGCATAGGGAAGCACATCCTCGGTCATAAGCTTATAACCCAGTTTTTTAAAAATCTCAATTTGGGCCAACGAATTATCATGCCTTCGCTTCCGAACGGGCGCGCAGAATTCATTCAACAACTCATCGTTACGGAAGCCGTATCCCAACACGTGTACTTTTCTGTCGCCGGCAAAGTCAAAGGCAGATATTTCAATGCCTTTCACACAGAGGATATCATACTTACCGGCCACTTGCATCGCCTTCTCGCACCCGTCAGCGCCGTCATGGTCGGTAACGGAAATATGTGTGACGCCCCTTTCCCGAGCGAGGCAAAAAATTTCGTCCAACGAGAGGGGATTGTCGGAATAATTACTGTGGACATGTAAATCAGCCTTAAAATGCTCCATTGATAATCCCTTTTCTTTGGAATGGTCGCTCCTACTGTTTCTTACCGCACCGTGATGTTGAGGGTTCTGTTGCAAAGTCCGTCCATAAAATCCAAGTCGTGGAAAATGCCGATCATAGAGGCGCCTTCGTGATTGAGCTTGACCAAAATCCCTCTCACCAATTTTTTTGAATCGGCGTCCAGCGAAGCGGTGGGTTCGTCCAAAAGCAGAAGTCTCGGTTTCTTTACCATTGATTTGGCGAGATTTAAACGCAGCTTTTCACCGCCCGAAAACATATGTGGGTAGATGTCCCACAAATCACTCGGCAGATGGAAATACGCCAACATTTCCTCGGCGGAGGCTTGCGCTTCCTCGTAAGAAGCGCCTACCTCCAAGGCTGAATTCTCAACCGATTGGCGCGCCGTAATTCTCGGCAATACCTCCAAAAATTGCGAGACATACGCAATTTCTTTTTTTCGTATGTGCAGTATTTCACGGTCAGCGGCGCGCGCCAAATCAATATTGCCGTAACGAACGGATCTGTACCGTATTTCCCCATATTCGACACGGTATGTCTGATAAACACAGCGCAAAATCGTGGATTTACCTGAGCCCGACGCGCCGACAATCCCCAAAAATTCCCTTTCGGCCAAGTCGAAGCTGATATTTTCAAGGGTCTTTATGGTTCTGTCCGGCTCATATATGCGAAACGTCTTATTTAGGTTTTTTACGGATAGGATTGTATTCATGCATGTACTCCTTGGAACCCGGTCAATATCCGCTTGTGCTTGATATTGACCGGGTTCTTATGGTTGAAGTCTGTTGTTGAGATCAATGATTTCTTTGTATTCGTCGGGGGAACATTCCAAGTAACGTCCGGGATCGCCGTGGAACTCTTCAAAATAGGCGTCGTTCTCATAATTCAATAAGAACTCCTTGACCTTTTGCTTCAATTCATTGTCAAGCTCGGAGCGTATAGTCCAGGGCGAACCCGGAATGGCATCGGACGTATAGATGATTTTTACGTTTTCCTCGCTGATATTGCCGGCCTTCATCTCACCGTCATAGGTCATGGAAGCGGCCGGAACAACGTCCACATCCCCGTTGGCTACGGCTTGCAATCCCGCTTTTTGAGCGCCGGAAAAGGATACCGATTCGAAAAAGGCGCCGCCGATGTGCAGGTCGTCCATAGTAAGGTTCAATTCGGGGAAGGCCTTCATAATTTCATACGAGGGCACAAGGTTGCCGGACGTGGAATTCGGGTCGGCAAACGCCATTACTTTGCCCTCGACATCTTTAATGGAACGAATGGAATCGTCCTTTGCGTTGGCAACCAAATAGCAATAGTAGACGGCGTTGGCCTTGTCGCCGTCTTTACCGTAAACAACCAAGGGTTCAACCGCGACGCGTTCCTGCGCTTGGGCGTATGTAAGCGGGCCGAAATACGCCATATCGGCTTTTCCCGTACGCATCGCTTCAACGGTTCCGTTAAAGTCAGTCGCGTTTACCTCAACGATCTTCATGCCGATCGCCTGTTCGAGAGCGTCCGCAAGCTGACTGCGGGACTCCTTATACTGCTCCGCCGCTTCGCTGGGTAAGTAGCACAATACGAATTCTTTTTTCTCGTTTTCGGCCGTTTTGTTGGTCGAGCAGCCAAAGAGAACAGTCATGAGAGATACCGACAGGATCAGCGCCACCATTGTTAAGAATTTTCTTTTCATAATAAAACATTCCTTTCTTCCTTCTTTTTGATTTTATATATAACGCCGCAATGCTTCTTATCGGTTGCGATACCGCAGTACGGCGCGCCCGTCCGTATAAACCTCTGTAATACAAGGAGGCTCTCCGTCCTTTATAATCAGGAAATCCGCCTTTTTGCCCGCAGCAAGGCTCCCATAGTCTTTTTCTATCCTAAGCGCCTTTGCGGGATTCAACGAGGTTAAGGCAAAGCAGGCGGGCAGCGGCATGTGATGCGTTCTGTTGAGTATAAAGACGCTGTACAACAGTCCCGCGGGGTAATAGTCCGAGCAAAGGATACCGCCGACCATTTGGGTAACGACCTCCGCCGCGGAAAGATTCCCGCTGTGAGACCCGCCCAAAAGCACGTTGGGCGCTCCAAACACCGTGTATATACCATTTTCGGCCGCTCGCTTCGCAACCTCCGGCGTGATGGGAAATTCGCTGATTGTGACGCGCATGGATTTTAAAAAGTCAATTTTCTCCGTCGTATCGTCGTCGTGAGAGGCTGCGGCGATTCCGAGTTCCTGTGCCTTTATAATCAACGTCTCCATCTGCTTCGCTGAAATCATGGGCTTTGCGGCTTGCTTTTCCATCCAAGCGTCGTAAACCGCGTCTGATTCCATATCCATATATGCCATCGTGGATTTTTTATAAATCTCCAAATTCCGGTACTGCCCCTGTCCCGGCGTATGATCCATAAAAGAAATTTCATGGATATATCCTTTGTCGATCCATTCGGCGACGGTATCGCAGCACGCGGGATTATCAAGCTCAATCCGCAAATGCAAGCGATGCCGTATCAGCCCCGCATCCTTTTGCTCCTTATGGATTTTCTCCGCAATTTTCGCGACAAACTCAAGATTGCGTACCTCCTTTACTTTTTGGAGCGTGGGATTCTGTAAAGAAAGTGAATGGAATACGGTTGTAACACCCTGTGCGGCCAATATCCGCTCAACTTGGGCAAAGGCCATGTCCAAATCCATAATGGCCGTGGCGCGGGGCTGTATCAGCTGTTCGCAATAATCCGAGTGTATATCAATAAAACCGGGAGCAATATACGCGCCGCTCACGTCGATCAGCTCTGTTCCCGCCAAATTGCCGCGTTCCGGTGCAATTTCCACGATTCTTCCGTCTTCGACAAGAAGCACAGAGCCTTCAAGAACCTTATCCTCGCCTATGATTTTCCCGTTTATGAAACCAATCATTCCTGCGCCCCCTACAATAAAGAGTGAACAAGCTGCTGTGTATACGGATGCTGAGGATCTTCCATGACCTGATCGGTCAGTCCGCGCTCGATGATCTCACCGTCGAGCATAACGACCGTTCGATCCGCCAACATTTTTATAACGGCCAGATCGTGAGAAACCAGAATCACAGCCACATTGAACTCACGAATGATTTTTTTGATCACATCGAGAACCTTGGCTTGAACCGAGAGGTCAAGCCCTGTCGTCACCTCGTCCAAAAGAAGAATCTGCGGATTGTTGGCGATGGCCTTCGCGATTTGAACGCGCTGTTGCATCCCGCCGCTAAAATATTTCGGCTTCTCCTTCATGCGGAATGGGGATATCTCCACAATTTCAAGAAGCTCGGTCACACGCGCCCGCAAATGGCTTACATTCTTGCAGTTGGAAGCGATTAGGTTTTCGGCTATGTTTGAGGTGACCGAATAATCCATTTTTAGGCCAAGCATGGGGTTTTGATATACCATGCCCATTCGCTCGTTTCTAAACTGCTTTTGGGATTGTCTGCTCAGTTGAAACGCGTTCCCGCCGCCGGTATGTACGGTATATTCGCCCAAGGTGGGGCTTTCATCAAAACAGATACATTTCATCATCGTGCTTTTGCCCGACCCCGATTCGCCTACAACGCCAAGCACCTCGCCTTGATATAAAGAAAAGGCTGCATCTCTGAGCGCCCAAATGGTTCCGCATTTCGGGCAACGGTTCTTTTGCAGTCCAATGCCGTTTTCGCAATCGGAGCACCCCGTTCCATACCTTACCGTCAATCTATTTACAGACAATATCGGCTCGGTTTCCCGCGGCGCGCCTTCCGTTGCAATATCCCGTGTCGGAGCACTGATAATATTTCTCTCCGGTCTTCTCATTGTAGCTTTCATCCAAAAACACTCCTTTCGCTCCGCATTTGCAGCAATAATGATCGCCGAATGACTCTACGGCAAACGGTACATCCTCAAAGGACAGCGCCTCTACCCTTGTGTACGGAGGAATTGCGTAAATCTTTTTTTCTCTTCCCGCGCCGAACAAGCAGAGCGTCTCCGACATATTCAGCTTCGGAACATCATAGCGCGGAATGGGGGAAGGATTCGTCAAGTATCTGCCGTTCACCATTACGGGGTAACCCGCCGCCGCAACAATTTCATCGAATTGAACCAAATCCTCAAACAATCTGAGCCACATGAGATTATAGTCCTTTTCGGCGTGCATGCGACGCGCTTCGACCTCGCTGCCTTCAACAAGCTTGAGCGGTTCCGGCTCGGGTACCTGCAATACGAGGATCTGATCGCTTCGCAACGGGATTTCCGGAATGCGGTGGCGGGACTGTATTACCGAGGCTGTCTCGCTGTCCGTCGTCATGCCGACCCCCGTACATTCTGAGATAAAACGTTTTATGCTCACGGCGTTTACGCTATCGTCACTCCCCTGGTCAATAACCTTTAACGTGTCGTCCGGCAGGATAATCGAGAGGGTTATTTGAATTCCGCCGGTTCCCCAACCTCTGCCGATCGGCAGCTCTCTTGATCCAAAAGGAACTTGAAACCCGGGAATCGCGATGGCATTTAAAATTGCGCGCCGTATTTCCCTTTTTGAGCTCTCGTCCAAATAGGCAAAATTATAATTACGATTCATCTGAATTCCATGCCTTTACAGATTCTCTCACACGGTCCAGCTTCGACTGGAACGTGACATAATGCGGCAGCTTAAGATGCGATACGAAGCCGTTCATTTCCACGGTATCCCCGCTTAACAGGATAAATTCGCTGTTGTTGCACGGGTCGTCTCCGGGCATGTCCATCGTGCAGTCCAGAATACTCATGGCTATGGCTTTTGTTTCATTGCGACCGAAGGCGACGCCATACCCGGTCGCAATGCGCAAGGATTGTTCCCCAACGGCTGTTTTCGCGACGACAGTACGGGGGAGGACACAGTCTACCTCCGTAAGCAATATTTCACCGACATACCAAACATCATTTTTGTCAACGGCATATTCAATCAGGATTCCGGCAAATCCACAGCGCAGTTCCCCCACATTTGGATGGAATACGGTGTGCCCCCGCAAAAAGCTATAGGCGACGCCGATGATGAAGCCGGACTCTCCGCGGCTCAACGCTTGCAAGCGCGCGCTGCGGGAACAAGGAAACACCAACGGACGCTTGGTAATATCGTAATATTCGGGCATTGGGTCGGGGTTGTATTCAAGCAGGTTTTGATCGCGAAGAAGATCAACCACCTTGGGATACTCGTTTTCGGTAAGAGAACACTCATCGCCGATCCAGTCCTCCAATTTGAGAATCGCGGCAGGTCGCGTCTCCGGTTGAATGAGCCTATGCGTGTAATCGTAGGTAGGCCCGAGCCGCTGTCCGCCGGGGATGTCCTTGAATACAGCGGAAATACGTCTTATGACACGCATATGCTTCGTATCCAAAGGCTTGGAATAATATTTTCTTGACAGCGTGGATCGGTATGCCCGCAAAAGAAAAACTGCTTCCTCCGTGCTGCCTTCACATTGCTTGAGCGCGATGGCGGCCGTTTTTTCGCTATAGAACCCCGATTCACTCATCACCTTGTCCAGTAATAGATTCAAGGCGCCGTCCATTAGAGAAGGGTCAAACCACGGCTCGTCCTTACGAAAGAAACGCGTTAATTCTATACTTGCCTTTATGGCGTTCTCGCCGCCCGATACCGCTGCATATGCCAATTTAATTCACCGCCTTTATCAGTCTCGGAACACAAAAGCATGTGCCGGTTTCAGAAATAATGATCATATCCACACCTTGCGGATATTCGAAATTACGGTCTCTTATTTTGCGAAGCCAGTCTGCGGCCTCTTTTGGAGCTGAAACCCGGTTCATTTCGTTCAAGCAGGGGCTTTTCAGGGAAATCAATTCTCTTTCGTCTGAATTGCAGCCGATAACGATTGTCGCGCTTTCATTCGGACTTTCAAAGCTGCCGTGCCGGCAGCTTTCCAGTAAGGTTTGTTTCTCACGGGAGGACAAGGGTTCTGATACGAATATGTAATCGGCCTTATCGGATTCTTTGCGTTCACAACCGGTCAATTCCGATATTTCACGCGCGACATCCTTGTCGCCTTCGATTTCAAACGATACCTCGTTGTCCAACAGAATAACCGCGATAAGAAGAAGCCCGGGATTCTCGGAATCGAATTTTCCGAAATATTGCCCGAGCCGGTTTTCCTTACCCGGATTGGCGAAGCAGTCCATAAGCAATCGAAACGCGGAGGCGGTATCACGGACAAAATCAAAGCTGTGTTTTTTAAGCATTTGATCCACCTCCGCTCATCCTTGAAAAGTCCACCTTTGAACGCTCAATCAAGGCCGCCTGAGCCCGCATCCGCTTTTCATACTCAGCCTCAAGGGTGATCAACCGCTCTTCGATCAACGCCAATTCCTCAATTCCCGCGTTAAAGCCGCAATCGATGATGGCGGCGGCCAATGTTTTTTCCTCGTCGTCGCCCATGAATACCGCAGAGCCCCTATATCCGTTCATTTCCACAAGCGCCTCTGTGGCAAGCACTTCACCGAGGTGAAATTTCGTCGACCTGAGCCCTTCCTCAATATTGGCCATGATCAATATTCTTTCAATGTCTTTGACCAATCGCACGGGATAGCGCCCCTTGATTTCATCGGCAATACATAACAGCGACTGTTTGGGCATATGAAAAAGGATTTTACTCATGCGTTTTCTTTCCAGCATACTTTTCTCCTAAATATTTTTTTTGAGCCTAATTGACAAGGCTTCCAAACCGAAACTCAGCAACAGGATTACAAGAACCGCCGTACCCGCGCGGCCGTATTCGTAGCCGTTCATACAGGCCATAACCGTGTAGCCGACCCCGCCCGCTCCAACCATGCCGAGAATCGTGGACTCGGAAAAATTGCTCTCAAAGCGAATCGCGCACCAAGATATCATATTGGAAAGCGCGCCGGGTAATATCGCTTGAAAAAATATTCTAACGCGGCTTGCCCCGCCGGACTTTAACGCCTCAATGTTTCCCTCCGGTACATTTTCAAAGCTCTGCTGAAAGGCGCGCGCCAAAAACGCAAGCGTGTGGAAGCACATTCCGATTATGCCGGCCGCAGGGCCAAACCCAAGACAAGCGAGGATAATCAGCACCCAAACGGTTGTGGGAATCGCCCGAATGATGGAGCATATCCAAGATATTACCGCACGCGCCGCCCTGCTTCCGATTATATTGGAAGCCATAAACGCGCCGAGTATCATGGATGGAACAATGCTGTAAAACACGGACAGTACAGTCACGGAAACCGACTCTGCGGTCGCTTTCAGGAGAATATCCAACTTATCAAAGCTAAGGATTGCCAACCTTGAAAGGACATTTCCCATTTTCGGCAAGCGCGCCGCGACCTTAGCGAGGTCAAGCTCAAGAAACAGGAGGGATGCAAACGACAGCAGGAAAAATCCCAAAAAGAACAACTTGACGTTACGAAAACTTGAAGGATTGTTAATTTGGATTTTTGTGCGTCTCTCGACGCGTGCGCCCTCATGCTTTACAGTCATGATAAGATTCGCTTTCTGATATTTTTTGTGACGCATTCAAACGCAATGACCAACAGAGCTATTTGGATAATGATTCCGGCCGCTTTGCCGTATCGGTACATTTTTATGTAAGAAAACAAAACAAGACCGATTCCGCCGCCGCCGACCATCCCTACGATGGAGGACGACCTAATATTAAGCTCGACATTATACAGGAGCCAAGAGATATAACCGGGAATAATATCCGGAAGAATAAAACAAAATACTCTTTTCCAGTAAGTCGCCCCGGTAGCAACGGCAGCCTCGCGGATTTCCGGCGCGGCGGCGTCAAGCGTTTCAATAAACGCGCGCGTCAAAAATCCAAGAGATGAAATCAAAAGCGCGAGAAACCCTATCGTTTCACCGATCCCAAATGACATGAACAAAATAAATGCCCATACCAGAGTCGGAACATTCCGAAATACAGAGGCGACGGCCCTGATTCCTCTTGCCAAGATTAGGGAGGGAGAGGTTGTGTCCGAACCCAAAAACGACAGAAACCCCGCAATGAGAAAGGCTGTCATTGAAGCCGCGAAAGCCATGGCCACCGTTACAAACAGCGCCCGTATATTCTCCGCTTGAAAAACAAATTGAGGCGGGAAAAAGTCCTTTATGAAGAACGATATAAAGGTATCCATTTCAAAGAATATGGCCAATGGATTGAAACGCGCGAACCAAGTCGCTCCGCCCACGATAACAATGACGGCGAGCAAGACAATCCGTTTTTTAAACTTACGACACAAGCTCTTGAGCTTCGGTTCCTTCATGCATTTTCCCTCCGATGATCAAATCGTGTGGATTTCCGCCGTAAATCTTCCGGATTATATCATCGGTCAGTTTGTCGGGAGTGTCGTCAAATACGATATTGCCATGATCAAGGCCGATAATTCTCGTTGCGTAGCGCACAGCCGCTTCCACCTGATGGAGGTTGACAATGCAGGTGATTCCCCGTTCAACCGTCAGCTGTTTAATCAAACCCATCACAAGTTTTGCGCTGTGGGGATCAAGAGAGGCGATCGGCTCGTCACAGAGCATGAGCATGGGATTTTGCATCAGCGCGCGCAAAATTCCAACGCGTTGCTGCTGCCCGCCGCTCAACTCGCCGGCGCGTTGAGTCACAAACGAATTCAATCCTGTTTGTTCAAGTAAATCCAAGGCCTTCCGCCTGTCCGAATCGCTGTAAAGGCCAAGTACAGCGGGGATTGTCCTCATGTATCCCAGTCTGCCGTGCAAAACGTTCTGTATCACGGTAAGGGAGTTGACGAGATTATGGTGTTGAAATATCATTCCGATTTTTCGACGAATTTTTTTAAGCTCGGCGGAAGAGAGCTTGCAAATATCGGAACCGTCGAATTCGACGCTGCCTTCGGTAGGCTGTATGAGCCGGTTGATGCACCTAAGCAATGTAGACTTCCCCGAACCGGACGAGCCGATAATCGCGACAAATTCACCGTGTTCAATCTCCATACTGACGTTTGACAAGGCCGTAATGCCATTACGATACCGCTTGGTTAAGTTTTTTACAGAGAGAATCTTGTTCATAAATACTCCTCCAAAAAGATATTGCTCCAAATAAACGACACCGCGCCGGTTGCAACATAATTCAGTGTACCGATTCAATGTAAATTCTAAAAGCGTCTTCGCGTAAAATATATGCAAAGCGCTCATCAGCCCAAATCCAATCTTGCCTGAAAATTTTTTGATTTTTCGATTTCATTTTACGGGAACACAAGGAGTAGTCGAAGAAGTCGAGGATTATATACGGCGGCGTGAAATATCCGTTACAGAAATAAACGACCCCGCGGCAAGCCACGGGGTATAGAACCTGTTTAGTTACAAAATCTGTTCCGGCTTCGGGCGCGGATCAATCGGAGATACGGGCGGAAGCGTCGCTTCCCCCGGAGATACGCGAACGCGAGAGGATTATCGGTCTGTTCCGAGAGGAACACGGTCATGTAAAAAGCGTTGCGCAAAAAATGAATGTATCGCGCAGTTGCCTTTACAAGAAAATAATAAAATACAACATACTTCTTGATGAATACAGGCGTTGGGATTGACAGACCTCGGCCGGCGTATCTGTGAAGAGTAACCCAATGTAATATTTTTATGATATTATCATAGGCTTATTGAACGCCCTGTCTATCCGGTGTATAATAAGACAGAAGGTTATTAGCGCGCTGAGCTGAAAGGTAGGTGATTCGCATGGTTAAATTGATTGTCGGCCAAAAGGGCACCGGTAAGACGAAAAAGATGATCGCGCTTGCCAATGATCGCGTCGAAAAGAGCGATGGCAGCATTGTATTCATCAATAAAAATCACAGACTGATGTATGATTTGAAGTATAAGATCCGCGTGGTTTGCATGGAAGACTACGAGGAGATTACAAACAGCGATGAGTACATCGGTTTTATTTTCGGGATAATCAGCTCGGATCACGATATAGAGGCTATATTCATCGACAGCATATTAAAGCACGCTGACGTCAGCACTGAGGATATGCCCGAATTTTTGGACAGATTGGCGAATATGGCCGAGAAATACGAGTTGGAATTTATCGTCAGCCTGAGCGCTCGGCCCGAAGAGCTTGGCGACGCCGTCCGGAATTTTACGGTGCTGAATGAAGCGGATCTTGCCGCCGGCTGATAAAACGCCCGGGCGGATGTTGATTTTTTGGGATATAGACGGTACGCTCATGTCGTGCGGCGGCGACGGAACCGAGGCGATGAACAGAGCTTTTTTCGAGCTGTACGGCATACCGGACGCATTTTTGGGAGCCGGCGTTGGCGGCGCGCAGGACTTCGCCGTCATACGCCGCATAGCGGCGGAGTGCGGAATAGAAAAATTCGATCCTGCCGCGCTTGAAACCGCATATATCGCAAACCTTGCGCGCATATTAGACCGAAACGAGCACAAACGCGTTATGCCCGGGGTCGTCGATCTGCTCGAATACGCGCGCGGCGCGGGCCTTGCCAATCTTCTGCTGACGAGCAATCTGCGCGCGGGCGCGGAGACCAAGCTGCGTTCCGTCGGTCTTTGGGCATATTTCGACGAGTCGTTTTGCGGCGGATTCGGAGACGCGCCGGGTGAGAAATGGGACGCGGCCGCAGCTGTGATAAGCGCAGCCGAGACGCGATTCGGCAGACCTTTTCGTCCGAGCGACGTCGTCGTCATAGGGGACAGCGTCTATGATATACGTTCCGCGAAACGCATAGGCGCGCGGCATATCGCCGTCGCGACAGGGTGGACTTCTGCGGAAACGCTGTCCGCCGAGACGCCGGAATATTTGTTTGACGACCTTGCGGATACGCCGCGCGTAATAGCGGCTATCGGAAAAAATCTGCTAAAGCGTTATGAACGGTAATTTATGAAAAAGCTTACGACTGTTACACTGCGGGATTTTCGGAGAGCGCTTGACGGCAGGACGCCCGAACCGCTTGACAGATACAGGTATTTTTCAGTACTTGTTCCGCTCGTCGAGCGAAACGGCGAGCTGCATCTGCTGTACCAACTGCGTTCGGAAACCCTGCGAAGGCAGCCCGGTGAAGTTGGTTTTCCGGGTGGAAAGGTTGAGCTCGGCGAAACGCCGCTCGACTGCGCGGTTCGCGAAACGATGGAAGAGCTTGGCGTTCCCCGTGAGAGTATAGACGTCGTCGGTGAGCTTGATTATATACACAGCTACAGCAATTTTACGATGTACGCGTTTTTGGCGTCTATAGCGGACGCGGATTTTGCCGGTACCATAAATCGCGCGGAGGTGCAGGAAGTATTTACCGTACCGATTTCATTCTTTATGGAAAACGAGCCTGAGATATACAATTATGAACTGTTGCCCAATATAGGCGTCGATTTTCCGTATGACAGAATACAGCCGAAAGGCGCCTACAAATGGCGCACAGGCAGCGCGACCGTCCCCATTTACAATTACGAAGGCCGCGTAATATGGGGGCTTACAGGCCGCATTACGCTGCGTCTTATAGACATATTAAAAAATTCGTTTGAATAACATCATATAAGGTGATAAAATAATCCGGTACACAGTATCGAATGAGGACAAGCCTATTTTACCGAATGCGTCAAAGCCATATAGCCCGCGTGTTTTTTGCTGTGCAAAAAACGGCCGAGAAAGGGGAATATATGACTTTGATCAAGGAAATGCCGGAACTTGAGCGTCCGAGAGAGAAGATGCGCCTTTTGGGCGCCGGCAAGCTTTCGAACTCGGAGCTCTTGGCCGTATTGCTCGGAACGGGAACAAGGGCGCAGTCGGCGACCGCTTTGGCCGGTCGTATACTGTCCATGACGCCGGACGGTATCGCTTATCTGTCGGAATGCACGCTTGAGGAATTGGCGCGCGTATCGGGCGTCGGCGACGCGAAAGCCTGCCGTATAGCCGCAGCGGTCGAACTTGGCAGGAGACTCGCCACGAACCCGAAAGATAAGCGCATACGCATAGCTTCGCCGCAAGAAGTGGCGGAATTGTTCATAGAAGCCATGCGGCACTTAAAGCAGGAGTGTTTCAGGGTTCTGCTGTTAAATATCAAAAATGAAATTATGGCAATAGAGGAAGTTTCTATAGGAAACATCAATTCTTCCGTCGCCGACCCGCGTGAGGTATTCAGGCCCGCAGTAAGGCGGGGTTCCGCTTCCGTCATTCTTGCGCACAACCATCCGAGCGGCAATCCGGAGCCGAGCGACGCCGATATAGAGGCCACGAAACGCTTGGCGCTTGCGGGGGAGCTTTTGGGCATAAAGGTGATCGACCATATAGTCATAGGCGACGGAAACTATGTAAGCATGAGGCAGGATAATCTGATTTGACGTTCACGCGGTTCTTGTCGCGTCCGCGTCCGC
>JAISBV010000033.1 GCA_031266025.1 Eubacteriales Family XIII. Incertae Sedis bacterium | reverse complement strand
TTTGTCAGATAATCGTCCGCGCCCGCCTCAAAGCCCTTGATTTTCGCGGGCAGCTCGCCTTTCGCCGTCAGCATGAGCACGGGCAGGTTCTCGTAATATCTGCGCAGATTGCGGCAGAGATCGTAGCCGTCCATATTCGGCATCATCAGGTCAACGACGGCGAGATCGGGGTTCTCGTCCGTAACGACGCGGAGCGCGGCGCGCCCGTCCGCGGCCTCGCAAACGTCAAAGCCGCCGTTTTTCAAAAGCACGCGTACGAGCTCGCGTATATTCGTATCATCGTCCGCGATCATGATCTTGCTCACAGTACATACCTCCGGAATTGCATCACAAATACAACAAATCGTTCTCTGTTTAATTATTGTAACATATAAATTTAAACTGAAGTTAAATGATGGTTTGTCGAAAAAACAAAATGATTAAAGTGGGTGAACGACGGCGAAGCGTATTGGATGTAAATGGAGATATTAGACTTTTAAGGATTTTTTACAATAAATCCCTGTTGACATTTCACATCGGATTATAGTAGAATATTGGACGGCGGTATCAGTAAGTAAAAAAGTATGTACACATAAGCCGTTTTCGCTGCTATAGCTCAGTAGGTATGAGCGCGTCCTTGGTAAGGACGAGGTCCCCGGTTCAAGCCCGGGTAGCAGCTCCATTAAAACCTTTGAAAACCCGCATGGCGCAAGCTTTTACGGGTTTTCTTGTTTTCGTGGAAAAAATTCTCGGCAACCAAAAACGGGCAATGCCGAGTGTCTCTTTATTGATGTACGGCGCGAGGTTCTGCACCTTCCCGTCCGTTCGGTTCGCTTTCTCTATGTTGTACCTTATTTCGGCCAATCCGCTTCCCATCTTGTTCAACTCTCCCGTTTATACGGTTCTTTCGTTCGGCCGATCCACACTGCGCCGCCCCCTTCCCTCCATCCGCTTTCACGGGTTTCTTCGGTACTATGGGTCGGTCGGACTTCCCGCGCGACTTCCGCTCGTCTTGCTCGTTCCCTCGCTTGATGTCGCGTAATAAGGGCGCATATCGGAAACATTTTATATTTGTTCCGATGCAGGGAGGATTCCAACAGTCGGAAATGATTGATGAACCACACCTCAAACGCCTGATTGGAAAAAGCGGCGCCGATTTTATGCCGCCCGGCATAGGCGATGGCGTTGTCAAAGTCTGTGAAATCATCCTTATCGAACACGCACCGGATCGCGTTATAGTCCTCTTTCCGCTGCCGCGCTCTGATGGCATACTCTACAACCTGCATGGGGCTTTTTGCTTCAACCGCCGTGATAACGCTGATATTCCCCGGTGATGGCCGGAATACCTGTTTGAAAAGATCAAAATATATTTGCTCGGTTTGCCCGCCGCAGATGACAAGCACTTCTTCTTTTACTTGACGGAACGGGGCTTTCCGACGATAGCGGTTCTCACTCAAGGCTGTCACCTCGGCTCAAATCGGGGATGGCGCCGTAAACGCCAAGCAGATACCGTTTGAGTATATCGCTGTTCTTGCGTACATCCTTGAAATCCTACAAGGAACCAATCGCGAGCCTTTTCAATCCGCGTTGGAATCCATCCGCCGTCAATCAACACATCAAATGTCTCTCCGCAATGAAGACCGCCATAATAGTCCGCCGGTCCGAAACGGATGTCCATGCGGTCTTGCCGGCCGTCGTAAAGAATCGCTCCGGTTTTCATAATCATGATCACCTTATCCTTTCATGTGTACTGTCCGCTACCGCATACCATTGATAGCGGCTCATTCTGCTCAAAACAGAATTATGGGTTTATAGTCTTGCGAGTCTTGCGTTTGTGTGCCTATTGTGTGTACAGGGTTGACAAATCGCGCGCTTTCAGCGTATAATAGTAATAGCAATAAAGAAAACGAGGTTGATGTATATGCCAAACGATGCGAGAATCACCATCCGCGTGGGAAGCGAGTTCAAGGCGCAGGTCGAAAAGACCGCCGAACAGTTGGGAATGAATCTGACGACGGCGATCACGATGTTCCTGTTCCAGATGGAACGTGACAAAGCTTTGCCGTTCAAGCCGGCGATCACGGCGACTCGGCGCGGAATTGCGGGTTTGTCTCGGGGAGAGCTTGACGCGGCGGTAAAGGGCGCGGTCAGAGCCGATCATGCGCGCGGATCGGAACTCGGCTTGCCGGATGCGAGGTACGACATCGCAACGAACCGGGCGTACTTGGAGTATCCTGACGGGCGGAGAGAATACACAGATGGAAAACAATGATCGCCCGCGTCCGGTCGTGCTTGCGTTCGCGGGGCCGAACGGTTCCGGCAAAAGCACAATTACGGCGGGCGTTCCGATTGTCGGCGCCTATGTCAACGCGGACGACATTAAAAAGCAGTTGGGCGTTTCCGACATGGATGCCGCGAAGCTGGCCGAGGCGCAGCGACGCGCGTTGCTCGAAAACGACGCGGACTTTACTTTTGAGACGGTTCTCTCTACCGATAGGAACCTGTCTCTGCTGAAAGAAGCGTCGAAACGCGGATATGACGTACAATGCCTGTATGTGCTGACGTGCAACGCCGAAATAAACGTGGCGCGCGTGAGGAAACGGGTCTTAGGCGGCGGTCATAGCGTACCGGAGGAAAAAATCAAGGAGCGTTACCGGCGAGCTCTCGCGTTGCTCCCTGAGCTTGTCAAAGTCTGCGATTTCCTCGCGGTATACGATAACTCTCGCAACGCGGCGGACGGCGCGCCGGACTTGATATTTCAGAAAGACGGCAATGTGTGGGAGATATTTCCGAACGAATTATGGTCCCTTGACGAGCTGAAGAAACTTTT